>DAOWMC010000154.1 GCA_030643285.1 Methanobacteriota archaeon
AACGCGTTATTGCCTGCTTTTTCTTTAATCCTCACACTCCGCTCATCTTCTATTATGTCTACTTTTTCTTTTGTCGAGTCATATATTGCCATGATGATTGTCATTATTCCCATGAGGATCAAGAGAGAACCGGCTCCAAAAAAGATGAAATGTAAGGAAACAAATAGGGCAAAAAGAATTCCGATTATTATTAATCCAACTCCTATTCCGTAAATCCTTAAGATGTCATTATCTATCCTGAATTTCATAAGATCACATCTCCTCACCTTTTTTGTTGTAGTACCACCTGAATATTATCCACGACCATATCCCAACTGCAAAAAAACTTGACAAAACAACCCAGATTTCGAAGTCCAATTTCCAGATAATATCTATCAACTGAACAAAACTCATAATCGAAAGGAGGACCCAGAACGCATGATATCCCGCTTTCTCGTTGATTCGCACACTCCGCTCATCTTCAATCAAATCATCTTTCACTTTTGCACTGACATATGTTGCCATGACTATTGTCATTATTCCCACGATGACCAATAGAGGACCGACTACAAAAAAGATGGTAGAATTTGAAAGAAATATAATCAAAAGAATGCCGATTAATATCAATCCGACTCCAGTACCCATAAGTCTTATATTATCCTTATCTATTCTGAATTTCATTTTTATATCTCCTTCTTATTGTAGTATCTCAAAAATCCTATCATCGATATCATTAGGCTAAAAAATATCAAAGATAGTGCCATCGGTGTCTCTAATTTGAATATTTCAAGAATTTCACCCCAAACAATTATTGCCATTACACCCATAATAACAACAATTGATGCCTGCGCTGCCTTACATCCAACTTTTTGTGTCCTTTCGTCCTGTCTCGGTTCATCAGTCTTTTTGCGTCGAATCAGATATACGGTCATGCCAAACGCCACACCGACTACAACTCCAAACAACCAATACAAGTTAAATTCCATCTTCACACTTTTTTTCGCTCGTACCAATAAGAAGACAAAATATAGATAATCGTCCCTACACCGATAGCAGTACCCGTAAGAGATACAAATACATTGGCACTATACCTGTTGTCACGACCGGTCCCAACTAAATCAAGTTCTTTCATCGCATTACTGTTTGTTAAAAATAACTTTTTGTTAGATATTTTTAATCTTATGTTAGATAAATATAACATTAAGATATACAAAGTTTTCTCAACTATGATTCAAGTTATCCAAAGCATCCGGCTTGGATCAGCCTTTTATTTAAAAGGTTGCTACCGAAGGCGAACACCATATTTTTAGGGTGGAGTGGTCTGGTCTAACAGCCTCTAAACCATAAGCAGCCCTTTTTGCCAGTCATTGATTACCTTAACTGCCGCCCTCGCTTCATCCACCTCAGCCTTTTTCTTCAGGAAGTTACTCTGTCTGCCAATGAGTTCAAGCACCTCATAGGAATCATGTTCCGCTATTGTAATATGGTATAAAGATTCCAGGACTGTTTTGTTTTCAGTGCATATCTTCTTTATTATCGTCATGGCCACGCCGATTGGGTCCTTCAGGTGCGTTGCATCCCTCACTGAAAGCAAGCCCTGAATATGCTCATCGTTCTCGCCAAATGGAATCACCCCAGGCGCATCAATGAACTTGATACGCGAACCTGCATTCACAAGTTGCACTCCTTTTGTGTAGCCTGATATTGAGGACGTGCCAGCTCTGTGTCTCCCGGTCACGGCATTGATCACTGATGATTTACCTGTGTTGGGATAGCCAAGGGAACCGACCAGTATTTCTCGCCCTTTAATGTTGGCAGTTTCAAGAATCTTGTGTCTTAAGATCGTTGTTCCGGACATATCCTTACTTGACACAAAGACCGTGGGTGCAATTTTTGACAGGCGGGATTTGGTTTTCTCAAGGCTGTCTCTCGATACAAGATCGCTTTTGTTAAGGACTATTATGAATGGCTTCTTTGCACGTATTATATCACGCTCTATTGCGTTGTTTCGTGTCTCGTCCGGAAACCGGGCATCTAATACTTCAAGAAGGACATCGGCTTTTTTGATTACATCCTTTGACATCCTCAGGTAATTTGCCATACGGGATGCTACGAGGTATGAGGATATAAGGATGTATTTTTGAGATTTCTTGATGATGTTCCACTTGTTGAATTTGTTATTGATTTCGAACTATATTCCTACTTTAAATTAAGTTCTTTTTCCTTTTTTGGCATCCCACAATTTCCACAGTTTCCGTCACAACCACTACAACCAAGGGTAGCAAGCTTGAATGCCGCTACCCCTATCTTCTTTGCCACTTTTTTTAATCCCGTAACCATCACCTCCATAGCTTTTCTCCCTCCCTGACAAGATATAAAGCAGCAGGAAGTGATGCCACAAACAACCATATCTCTGGCCTCAGCCCACTGGCAAAAGAGAACTCTTCAGTCTCGCCTATCAGATACATCAGACCATCCGCACCGATCATGAGGGTATATAGAATCCCAAATATCGCAAGTAGCAACGTACCAACGATTGCAAACGAGAGCCCTTCCTTTTTTTCGGCAAAGAGATCGTTCAAACCGGTGAGGTAGACCGCACCGGTTACAAGCATAACAAATCCACCAAATAGGTCTGCAGGGATCACAGAATCAATACCCAATGGGACTGAAACTATCTCTATGCTGCCAAACACAAGACATAAAGCTCCAAAGACCAGTGCATAGATACCCCATATTTTATAATCCATCTTTCATCACCTCACATTATAAGGGATCCCACTCCCACGATAATCGCAGCAACAACGTATGCCAGTATCAGTTCATAGACTACAAGAAATGCAACCCATTTCCATGATCCGGTCTCTGCCTTCACAACACCAAGTGTTGCAAGACATGGCAGGTATATTAATGTGAATGCCATAAATGCAAGTCCGGTAACAGGGTCCATGTGTGAGCTGACTGCCTCAGTTATTGCCCCTTCTCCTGCGACACCGTAAAGGATTCCGAAGGTCTCAACAACGATCTCTTTTGCAAGGAATCCGAAAAATAACGCCACTGCGGCCATCCAGTCAAAACCGAGCGGACGGACAAGGGGTTCGAGAATATGTCCGAGCATACCGGCATAACTTGCCTCAAGGTCAGCACCCCACGGAAATGAAGACATGTACCACAGTACAAGTGCACCTCCTAAGAGTATCGTTCCGGCCTTTTTCAAAAAGACAACACCACGCTCCCACATGTGTAGAATGACACTCTTTGCGGTCGGTAATCTGTAGGGCGAAAGCTCCATAACAAACGGTGCAGGTTTACCTTTAAGTCCGGGAATCGTTCTTCTGAATATCAGCGCCATCAGGACCGCAAGCCCCATACCTAAAATGTACATCGAAAATACCGCAGACCCTGCGTAAGCGCCGAAGAGTGCACCTGCGATAAGAACGTATACAGGAAGCCTGGCACCGCATGAGATCAACGGATTCACAAGTATCGTGATAAGCCTGTCTTTATCATCCTCTATACTCCTTGTTGCCATTATTGCAGGCAGATTACATCCAAATCCCATGATCATCGGAATAAATGACTTCCCGTGAAGACCTATCTTATACATTACACGATCCATCACAAAAGCGGCTCTTGGGAGGTATCCGCTATCTTCAAGTATCGCAAGTATAAAGAACAGGAAAAATATCGGAAACATGAAAATTAAGACAAAACCAAGCCCACCACATATCCCATCCGCCCATAGAGACACAAGCGGTGTTTCCGCTTCTCCGAAAAGTCCACCAAGCCATCCGAAAACCCCTTCAAGCATTACCATAAATGGTTCCGATAAGACAAAAGCGAACTGAAACATCGCCCACATCAGTGCAAGAAATATTGGTATTCCAAGATACCTGTGGAGCATTACCTTATCGAGCATGTCTGAAATGCTCATCTTTCCGGTTTTCTTTTTTAGCG
>DAOWMC010000138.1 GCA_030643285.1 Methanobacteriota archaeon
AACTGTGATTTTTATATGCCTGCCACAAAGCGTGCGGCTTTCAATTTTACAACCATGTAATATGCTTAACTCAATTGCAGAGAGCCTCTTCATTGAAAGATCCAAAAGTCTTGAAATTTTAACCATTTTAATATAACCCCCTTGTTTCAATTCAGCTCGTTTCAACTCATTTTTCTCTGAACCATTCTATTGCCTGCCCCAAACCTTCGTCCAGATTGAAATCAGGCTCATATCCTAATTTATCCCTTGCAAGAGATATATCAGATAAAGAATGTCTTACCTCACCTGGCATTGGTTTATCGTAAATAGGCTTAAGTTTTACACCTGAATTTTCAATAATTTTATATGCAAGTTCGTTTATGCTTACACTCTGTCCGCTGCCGATGTTATAAACTCCTTTAACTTTTTTTTCCATGGCCATGACATTTGATTTAGCGACGTCTTTTACAAAAATGAAATCCCTTGTCTGGTCCCCATCTCCAAATATTACAGGCGGCTTTTTGTTAAGGACCCTTGTTATAAATTTTGGTATGACTGCAGCATATTCGGAAGCGGGGTCCTGTTTTGGCCCGTAAACATTAAAATATCTTAAACAAACAGTTTTGAGCCCGTAAACCTCCGAAAAAACGTTGCAGTAGTATTCACCGGCAAGCTTGGATACGGCATAGGGTGAGAGGGGGTCAGGTTTCATATCTTCCCTCACGGAAAGTTCGGATGTGTCGCCGTAAATCGAACAGGAGGAAGTGAATACAACCTTTTTGACGCCAGAGTCCCTTGCAGCGATTAAAACATTCAATGTACCTTTAATATTAACTTCGTTTGTATTTAAGGGGTTTTCAACCGAGTGTTGAACACTTGGGATTGCGGCAAGATGAAACACGCAGTCAGCATCTTTAAAAATCTCATTAAGTGCGTTTATGCTGGTAATACTCCTCTTAATCAGCTCTACATCCATATCCTCATTATCAATCAAATTTCGAATGTTTTTAATTTTACCCGTTGAGAGGTTGTCAACAATAATTACTTTTCCCTTCCCTGCAAGTTCTTCTGCTAAATTAGAGCCTATGAATCCGGCTCCACCAGTAACAATAAATTTCACATAATCACCTGATCACCCTAATGTGAAGTCTGCTAATATCCCTCGATAGTACTAAACCCTCCATCAGATAAAACTTTGTTGTAACGAAAATTAAAACGGTAATTTCTGTTATCATAAAAAATAAAAGTTGTTTGCGGTACGGGGTGTGCCCCCCATTCTCACACCCCCCATACCTAATCGAAGGCACTACATACTGAATAATATATGTCGTCCCAATGTTGTACAGAGCCATTGACCATGTACAAATGTTAGTAACGTTATTAAACATTATAAATCTTTCCAACCTTGTCTATGCATATGATCTATGGATAAATTTTTTATCAAAAGCGCACAGAATGAGTTATGGGGGGTACTCCTCTATTAAAAATGGTTTTAAGGTTTTTCATCTATGAATTTATATTCGTATAAAGCTATCATACCCAAACTCAGTGATACACTCAAAAGTATCCCACCAATCACATCCAAAGGGTAATGGACTCCAACATAAACTCTAGAATATGCAACGGCCACAAGATATAATATCATAAGACAATTAACCTTCCTTCCATCATCCCTTTTAAAATATAATGCAAAAGTTGTCAAAGTAGATGCGATAGCCGCATGCCCCGATGGAAAACTTTGTGTTTTTCGCTTATCAACAATTAACCTGACATTTTCAAGATAATCGTAAGGTCTTACACGGTCTATTATATTTTTTAACCCTTCGAAAACAACTCTTGAGGCAAAAACAGCTAATAGCATCAGAATAATTATCCTTTTTGTATTTTTATCACCCCTTATAAATAACCAAGCAGCAGGTATCATCGGAATGTAAACAAGTGCCCTTGCCCCAAAAATAAAGAATGGATCAAGAGTCTCAAATGCAAATTTTTGATTGATTAGTAAAAATAGGTATGTGTCAGGTGGTATCTCTTCAAGATACGTTACAGAACCACACAGTATCAAAAGCAAGATAAAAGAAGAAATCAGGATGTAAAAATACTTTTTTTCCATCTTTACCCCGTCTTTAACATCCTGGCAATATCCTTTGCAAAATATGTAAGTATCATATCTGCCCCGGCTCTTTTTATGCAAAGCGTTGTCTCATAGACTACTTTATCTTCATCTATCCAGCCATTAAGTGAGGCGGCTTTAATCATCGAATATTCTCCACTGACGCTGTATGCTGCTACAGGTACACCAAACTCTTTTTTAACCATGTAAAGCACATCCAAATAGGCGAGTGCCGGTTTTACCATTACGATGTCAGCACCCTCTTTCAGGTCAAGTTCAACCTCCCTGATTGCCTCGTTTATGTTTCCAAAGTCCATCTGATATGAACTACGATCCCCAAATTTATATCCAGAGTCTGCTGCATCTCTAAATGGTGAATAAAAGTGGGATGCGTACTTTGCCGCATAAGACATGATTGGTAAATCTGAAAACCTAGAATCATCCAGTGCATTTCTGATAGCTCCGACCATTCCATCCATCATTCCGGATGGGGCAACCATATTAGCACCTGCTTCAGCCTGACTAACTGCTGTTTTTGAAAGAAGGTCAAGCGTTGGATCGTTTAGTACACTTTCACCTTCAACGACACCGCAGTGCCCGTGATCCATATATTCGCAGAGGCAAAGATCGGTTATGATAATCAGGTCATCGGTCTCATCTTTAATCGCCCCGATGGCTTTTTGGATTATCCCGGAAGAATCATAGGCAGAGGATGCAACCTTATCTTTTTTACGCGGGATTCCAAAGAGGATTACAGAGGGAATGCCAAGATCAACAATTTCTTTAATTTCGTTTTTTAGATCGTTTAGAGGGAATCTGAACTGTCCGGGCATCGATTCAATTGGTTTTTTCTTTTTAATGTTTTCATCTATAAAAATAGGATAGATCAGATCGCTTACATCAAGTTTTGTCTCTTTCACCATTTTTCTTATCTTCTTTTGATTTCGCAATCTTCGCATTCTTGTTTCTGGGAACATTCACATCCACTCGTTTATTATTGTATCTGCTACGGTATTTCATAATTGGTTGCATTTGTATTAAAGCATTGTCCTTAATTTGGTTGATATTTATAATGGGCAATGGGGCAAAGTCCCGGGCCATTTTAATAGCATTTTATTATTAAAATTTTAAAAACAGTGGAGTTTCAGCATGTTTATATATAATACATACATATTTTATTGTGTATCTTATGAGCGCCCATACTTAGAGCGCAACGATTAAAATACAATCAATAAAAAAAGAGGTGAAAAACATGGACTTGAAATTGGAAGTAAAAAGACTGGACTCCAGAGATACAAAGACCTGCGGATGTTCAGGAATCCCGGACTGTCCTGGTGTCAGTTTGATTTTTGATGGGTTATTACTCGACTTAACCATGGCTTTCTGTGCGTAAAAAGCCATGTAAATAAGAAGAGGTATATTTAGTACCATGATATGATCCGGGTTCTTCGGGTTCCATGATGGTGCTAAACACCTTACTTTTTTTTAATTTTATACAGATTCTCTCTAATTGATAACAATGAAGAGGATACCAAAGCACAAGAATTATGATTTAGATCGTAAGGTTTTAGTCTGAGATAACCGAATTAATCATCCCGGGAAAAGGAGTGGGATTTTTATTTGAACGCAATAGAAACTAAAGGACTGACCAAGGTTTATAAAGACATAGTTGCTGTTGATGATGTTAATTTAACTGTTGCGGAGGGCGAACTATTTGGTCTACTGGGTCCAAACGGCGCAGGTAAAACAACGCTGATAAGCATGCTTTCCACAATGATTCCACCGACTATGGGATCTGCAAAGGTGTGGGAAAATGACATACTCAAGGGGTCTTCCACGGTGAGAAGTTCAATTGGTGTCGTTTTTCAGGACACATCCCTTGATGATCAGCTTACGGGAATGGAGAATCTTGACCTGCATGGAAGATTGTATGGAATGAAAAGGAGCCTCAGGAAAGAAAAGATAAAAGAAGTTCTGAAATTGGTGGAACTTGAAGATAGGGCAAAAGATCTTGTAAAGACCTATTCTGGTGGGATGATGCGGCGTCTTGAGATCGCAAGGGGTCT
>DAOWMC010000046.1 GCA_030643285.1 Methanobacteriota archaeon
CAAAGTCAAATAGTTCTTTTTGTGAGTTTATACGGCCAAAATTTGGTTCTATTTTCATATTAACCGAATTCTGGAGTATCCTCATCTTTCTGTACATTTTATCTTCTTTATTTTTACTAACCCAGTAGTAAACTTCATCTTTGGTGTCTTTAGCGATTAAAACAATAATTTTTCCAAACCTTCTCCTTCCTGTTCTTCCCTTTCGCTGAATATTTCTTATTGCAGATGGTACTGGCTCGTAAAATAGCACAAGATCGGTTGAAGGGATATCCAATCCCTCTTCTGCCACCGAAGTTGCAACCATAACATTGTATTCCCCTTTTTTGAATTTTTCTATTAGTTCTACCTGTTTTTTCTGTGTTAACCCTTTATCTTCGTATTTACTTGCCTGACCGATGAATTTTATTGCCCTTATTCCTTCTGCATCCTTCAAGGAGTCCGTTACCATCTCTGCCGTATCTCTAAAGTTTGTAAAGACGATTATTTTTGAATTTGGTTTTTCCCCGATCTGTTTTATAAGAATATTTTTTACCATTGCCAGTTTGGGATGCTCCTGGCATGTATCAAGCAGATCCATCGTTTTTATTATGTTTGGCTCCGAAAGCAATCTTTTTGAAGCTTTACTCCCTTCTTTGGAATTTGCCTCATTTTTAAGACGCTTAAAATATTTTTTAAGTGCCAGAACACCTTGAGTCTCAATTAAATCGATAGCATGTTTAAGTTTAAAGATCTCAGCTTCCAAGGATACTGCCCTGAAATTTCGGGGAAGTTTCTGGCGATTCAATAACATCTGTGTCCTTTTTTGAAGGTCCAAAAGCTCTCTTTTTGATATGTCACGTTTTGAAGGTAAAAACCCTAACTTGTACAACCTGGTTAGACGATCTGATAAAACCTCACCCATCAAATTTTTAAGGTGTGAAATATCTTTTGGAACTTCAATAGATCTCCATTCAACCTTCTTTTCATGAACATAAGGTGAAACATCCTCATCTTCCTCTGTCTTAATCTCAACCGAATCAATGTAAAGATTCTGGCAAATTTCTAATATCTTTTCAGTTTCACTTCCAGGGGACGCAGTCATACCCAGAGCCAGAGGATCTTTTGCCTGCTCCTGATACTTTTCCGCTATATACACATAGGCATAATTTCCAACTGCCCTGTGACACTCGTCAAATGTAACGTGTGAGACATCCTCAAAACTAATTTTACGATTCAATATGTCATTTTCGATTACCTGTGGAGTTGAGACAATTATACGGGATTTTTCCCATAGGACTTTACGTTTTGGTGGTGGAATTTCACCTGTGAATACTCGGATTTCATCCGGGTTCAGGTTCAAAGAAGCCCTAAGAAAGGAGGCATGCTGCTCAACAAGTGGTTTTGTGGGTGCAAGCATTAAGATTTTTCCATTTTTAAGGCGCTCTGCAATCACCAAAAGAGCAATCACCGTTTTTCCCATCCCTGTTGGTAATACAATCAGTGATGAGTTCTTCAAAGCCGAATTTGCTAAATTAACCTGATAAGATCGTTTTTCTATAGTGCCTAATTTTATTAAAGGATGAGAGATAAACTCCATTACGCCTAAATGTGTAATCAAAACATAAATAAATGTGGGTATATATAACTTGATCTAGTGTTAGAGGATAGATGATGGAAATAAAAATGACCGATATTGTAACAAGCGTGGAAATATTTGAAAAGCCAGAGCTAAATAACCCTGTAATGATTTGCGGGTTGCCTGGCATAGGGGGTGTAGGAAAGTTGATCGCCGATTATCTGGCAATCGAACTTGGTGGGAAACTATTTTGCCAGATTCACTCAAACACATTTCCGCCTCAAATTTTAATAAACAACAGGGAACCCGAATTGATGAAAAATGATCTTTACTATACAAAAGACCCGGATCTTCTTATTTTGTGTGGAAACGCACAGCCAGTGGATTGTTTGGGGATGTATCAGGTCGGAGAAGAGATTATAGAGATCGGAAAAGAATTGAAGGTAAGCAAGATTATTACATTGGCAGCATACGTTAGCGGGTACCAAGGTAAAAAACCCAGGGTGTTTAGAGCTGCAACCGATCCGGATGTAATTGAAGAGCTGGGCAGGCTCGGGGTAGTTAAGATGCATGATGGTTCCATAAGCGGTCTTAATGGATTGTTACTGGGGTTATGCAAACGATATGATATGGATGGGATATGTTTACTTGGTGAGACCTCAGGGCAGGAGTTAAGCGATCTGAAAGCCGCCAGAGCAGTTATAAAGATATTAAATAAGATGTTAAAAGTGGATGTGGGCCTGAAAGGAATAGAGCAGGCAGATCAGATAAAGGAAGATCTCATCAGGGAAGCTCAAACTTACCAAAAACCCAAAGAGGATGATGATGAAGGCTATTTGATGCAATACGGTTAATTTAACCTTATCAAGTTGATTATTAGGAAAGGAGGAGGAAAGAGAATTAATATTGAATTTTTAGGAGGATGTAAAGAAGTTGGTCGATCCGCTGTACTGGTGGACGACGTACTTTTGGATTACGGTATGAAACCGTCGAACCCACCGCAGTTTCCAATAAATGGAATCCGGCCAAAATCAATTATTGTATCTCATGCCCATATCGATCATTCCGGGACCGTCGCTAATTTGATGGATGTGAATCCAGAAATTTATATGACTTCCCCAACACGGGATCTGGCATATTTTCTTGGTAAAGATACGATTAAAATAAGCAGAAGTCAGGGCATCATGCCTTTTGAGGATAGAGACCTGAGAAGGTTTATGGAAAAGACAACGGCTATGCCTTATAATAAGGAGTTTTACACATCGGAATATGCCGTTAAACTGTTTGATGCAGGACACATCCCTGGAAGTTCCTGCATTTACCTTAATGGTGAAAAAAGCGTATTCTATACAGGTGATATCAACACAAGGGACACAAGGTTGTTGAAAAAAGCCGATCACAATTATCCCAAAACAGATGTACTCATCATAGAAAGCACCTATTTTGGAAAAAACCATCCGGATAGGTCTGAACTTGAAAAAAAGTTCGTCGAGTCTGTTTCGGAGACGCTTGATTGTGGAGGAAATGTAATTATCCCCTGTTTTGCAGTTGGTAGAACCCAGGAAATCGTAATGATACTTCATGCCTATGGACTTACACCATATGTGGATGGTATGGGTGTGGATGTCTTGGACATTTTTATGAGATACCCGTCTTTTCTAAGAGATGAAAAAAAATTGGAAGAAGCCTTTAATAACGTGATTTTTGTAAATTCAAGGAGGAGGGCAGAAGTCGTGTCCGAGCCATCCATCGTTGTCACAACTGCCGGAATGCTAAATGGTGGGCCTGCACTCTACTATTTAGGTAAAAAATATGATGATCCGAAAAGCAGGGTCCTTTTGACAGGTTATCAAGTTGAGGATACAAATGGAAGCAAGGCGATTAACTATCGCTATGTCGAAGCCCGTGGTAGAATACTCAATTTAAAAGCAAAGGTCGAGCAGTATGATTTTTCAGCTCACACAGACGATTCGGGTCTTAAAAAGATTGTATCCGAATTTGTTAAACGTGGGACAGAACATGTATTTACGATTCATGGCGAAAAAACAAAAGAGTTCGCCAAGTGGATAAGCGATAACTGCGGATGTACTGCATACGCACCGGTGAATGGAGATGAAATTATTTTTTAGTTATAGGTAGTGGTAGTGGTAGATTAGAGAAAAAAAACGGTAAGCCGTAAAATGGCCGTAAAGCTATCCCTTTTGCTTTTTTAATACGCTTATCTTGCAAATTTCTGTGTCCGGGTAGTTTCCACCCTCATCCTTTTCTGCTGACTTGACCATATCCCATATTGTCAAAAGGGCGGTACTTACACCCATAAGTGCATCCATCTCAACACCTGTCTTTCCAAAAGATTTAACCTCCAAAGTTACTTCTATTACCTCATCAAAAACATTAAAATCAACATCTATTCCGGTTATTGGAATCTGGTGGCACATCGGGATTATCTCGGAAGTCTTCTTCACAGCCATGATTGCCGCTAATCTTGCACATTCTAAAACGTTTCCCTTTTCTATTTTACCATCTTTTATGGCTTTAATTGTATTTTTACGTAATTTTATATTCCCCTGAGCTATTGCACTTCTTGAAACATCTTTCTTTTCTGTAACGTCAACCATTTTAAGTTTTCCATCTTTTATGTGTGAAAACATTATGTGCCTCTTATACTTTATAATGGGGTTAATTCACGGAATTTTGCTTATTATGTTTGATCTGATTTGACATGAAGTTTTTTAATGGTGTGTTTTTAAAAGTAGACTGGTTTACGCAAAGGGTTTAACTCAACATAGGTTCATATGACCCACCACCTTATCAACATCCATCATTATCAATCCTCAGCTTTTCGTATTCCGCTATAATCCCGATATACTCCCCCAGCAGATATTCCATAAAAATGCTTACGCATCCAGTCTTTACGAGTTTGATAAATCAAGATAGAGGTCTATTCTTTCTTCTGTTGGGTTCAGTTCTATGCCCTTCACAAACCATGGAGGGTGTATTCCCGGAGTGATCTGCATAAGTTTTTTGTCATTCATTGGTTTGGATGGGTGAGGGGTGTGGTTAAAGTTACCCATACAATCTTGTGGAGATCCTCAAAAATTAATGTCTTTTACTATAGACACATATGGATTGTGAATGTCAAAAGGTAATTTTATAAAATAAAAAGGAATGTAATCTTCCAAAAAAGGATGTCACATCCTTAGAAGACCTATCCACGACCATTTTAGAAATCGCTGATATTCTTTCAACCATTCCATCATTCTCGTAATCTACTGTTATTTCGTAAAGATACGATCCTTTTTTATCGGCGTTAAAGGTAAAGACTGCAGGTACTGTTTTTCCTGGTTTTATCTTTCCAATAAAAACACTTGATTCACCCTCAAAGGGAAGATCCACACTTACTTTTACGAAATCCGCATCATCTGTTCCACTGTTTTTTATTTTTATTACCAGCGTTACAGGGTCCCCTTCTTCTATATTGGATGGATCATATGATATCGACACTATACTGATCTTTGGCTCGCCTCTGATCCGAACCTCTACGGTTTCGGTTTGCTTTTTAGAAATGCCATTTTCATCACTGTATTGTATATCAATTGGTATTGAATATAATCCGAGTTCGGCATTTTTATTAGACATAAAATCGGCATGTATCACATGGTTTTCTTCTGGCCCAATCCCTTTTGTATAAAAATTATCCGGACCTATAGGGGAAAAGGGAGATTGATAGTCAGAACGTAAATTTACCGTTACGTTATTTGCATTACCCAACCCCCTATTTTTTAGCTTCAATGTAACATTGAATCTGTCACCAGGTTTTATTGTATTTAAAAGTTCATTTTCAATCTCTAATTCAGGCTCTTTTACCGTGACTATCTCAGTATTTACATTTACCAAAATTGGGTATCTAACCATTCTAACGGATTTGGAATTGGTATCCACCGCATCTATCTGAACTTCAGGAAAGTATAAACCTTCTTTATCCGGTGCAGTAAACTTAAATGGGACTGTAATATTTGAAACCGATTCTAAAATACCAATGTAACCGTAATTATCGTTTGAAAAATTCAGATCTTTGGAGTATATGGTAACTTCATTAACCTTTACACTGCCACCACCGGTATTTTTGATTGTAACTGAAATGATTCCCGTGCCATTTGGCATGAGGACTTCTGGGGTCAGATGATAACCAGATATCATGACTGTTCCTTCGCCCAGAGAAAACGGTATTTCAGTATCATATTGTTTTTCATTTCCATCGTTTACTGTTTGGCCGTTAATATCAATATCATCTATTGCCGAACCAAACATGAATAAATCATCAAAAAAAGACGCTGCTGTAGCAGGTATACTAACAAACAAAATCAAACACATAAGGATTTGAAGTGATAATTTAAATGCAGACTTAACTTCAATTTTATTATTTTTTATCCCCATAACATATCATTTTAGCATTTAATATACCATAAATATATCGAAATTATCCAATGGATTGTATGGATTACGATTTGATCTTATGAGATATGGGTGATGAGTGTTGGGAAATGAGTTTTCTATCGGACACTTCTTTTACAATTATTCCATCTTCGAGGTGAATCGTTCTATCCGCCTCTTTACCTATATTCGGATCATGGGTAACAATGACTATTGTCACCCCTTTTTCCTCATTCATATCCCTCATCAGTTGCATTACTTCTTTTCCACTTGTACTATCCAGATTTCCAGTTGGTTCATCGGCCAGTATGATCTTTGGTTTGTTTATAAAGGCCCTTGCAATTGCAACTCGCTGTTGCTGTCCCCCACTTAACTGGTTTGGGGTATGATACATCCGATCCTCTAAATCAACCAGCTCAAGGAGTTTCTTTGCATACGCCTTCTGCCCGTTTCTTATACCGCTCGGGGCTAAGGGCACGAAAATGTTCTCTAAAGCGTTAAGCGTGGGTATAAGATTGAAGCTCTGGAATATAAATCCTATTTTATCTTTTCTAAGATCACAAAGCTTTGCATAACATAGATTTTCTATATCCACACCATCAATCCATATTTTTCCCGATGTTGGCCGATCCAGACCACCCATTAGATATAAAAGTGTACTCTTTCCACTTCCCGAAGGGCCCATCACGCTAACAAATTCCCCACTTTCTATCCTGAGGTCTATTTCATTTGCCCCGTATACTTTTGTTCCGCCTAAATGGTATACCTTTGTAAGTTCCTTTGTCACTATCATTTTAACCTTCCCTGAATGCTTCAAGTGGATTCATACCTGCGGCCCTCCATGCAGGGTATAGACCACCACCTACTCCAACAACAATTCCAAAAAGTGCAGCCGAGGCAATTAACATGGCGTTAAGTATTATCTCTGTTCCCTGAAACAGTATACCCATACCTAAAATTGCAACTACTCCAAGACCGATTCCACAACCAGTGCCTATGACTGAGATGATCACAGACTCGATCATGATCAGTTTGATAACATCTTTTTTGTGCCAACCCGTTGCCATAAGGACTCCGATCTCTTTTGTTCGCTCGACTACTGACATTATCATCGTATTTATAATACCAATAAATCCAATCGATCCTGAAAATATTAGCATCAATAAAAACATAAAACTCATCTTTTCAGAGAACTCATCCATCGTCTTCATCATCTCTCTATTAATACCAACATTCGTATCTGGAAGTAGCACCCTCATCTTTCTGATTGCATCTTCTTCCTCTGCCTGTGTTATATCCACGGCGACCATGGATATCTGAGATGAGGTAAAACCTTTAATCTTCTGAGCTTCTTTCAAACTTATGAGGACATGAGAATTCCTCATATCCGAGTCACCATCATACACCCCAACGATATCAAAATCGTATTTTTCTCCACTGTCTATGACGCCGTTTTCATTTTTATCAAATGTAACTACGATTCTGTCACCAATACTTTTCCCTGTTTTTTCTTCGAGTTCAACACCTATCAGGCAAACTCCATAAGCACCTTTTCTGAACATTGTCCCTGAGATAACGTTAGTCATATAACTGTTAATATTCCTCTCGCTCTGTGGGTCGATACCAACTAAATAAGTACCACCCATCATCTCCTTGAAATCATCTGGCATTGCCTCCATTCCGGGCATTATAATCTCCACACCTTCGATTTTAACAAATTCGTATACCCTCGATGCAGTACCCTTTACGCCTGTGACCCGCTCTATAGTCCTGATTATATCCTTATCCAACACGCCAAC
>DAOWMC010000078.1 GCA_030643285.1 Methanobacteriota archaeon
ACTATCAAATCCATGATAGCCCCCGATTATTCCTTTAACCTCTCCTACCTCAGAAGCAATCTCCATTATCTTTTTTAGGCCAGGATGACCACAGCCAGTTAATATATAAACTCCATCTTTCCCTTTTACTATAAGGGACTGTTCTTTGACCACACTGCCAATTTCACCAGTAGAATAAACTCCTTCTGCTATTTCCGTAAAATCCGTAATGGGAATTATTTCCCCGGCTAAATTAAACTCTTTTTTAATTCTCTCAACCAGAGATTTAATGACAAAGATTCTAATTTTTTCACCTTCAAAAGCCGCCAATCCACCAAAATGGTCCCAATGCCTATGTGAAATAACAATAGTATCAATTTTTTCTTTCTTGACCTTTAACGTCTCCATGTTGTTTAACAATATATCCTTATCAAAGCCAGTGTCAAATAAGATATTATTTTTATCAGTGCCAATATATATAGAAACACCCCAGTCAGGAAGTAAGCTCTGGCCCAAAATCCTATGGTCATATAACACTCTGATTACGGTTTCCCCATTTTTCATATTTATCCTCCAACCAATACGTTGTATAATTAGTGAGCGTTCAACAACTATAACATTTTCTCCAAGTTCAATCCTCCCGAACCCTTTACTTCCGAAGGTAATAAAATGCAATAAATCAAATACACCATCAAAACGATAAGGGCCGAGATACAATATATCAGATTCAACAAACATATGACGACATAACCGAACTAAATGAAATCTGTAACACCAATTTCTTCATGGTGCTCTCTGAAATGCTGTGCAGTAATGGCAGTATAATATAGCTTCATGATGGTGCAAAGTATAGCCTTAAACTTGCCTTTCAAAGAAGTGTTAAAAACCAACATCAATCAAACCCCTTCCTGTAGTACCTAACAAATCATTAGTCCTTCAAACACCTTAAAAACATGCAACAATTGACACACAGAGTACTCATGTGAAAATCTGTGTAATCTTGTAGTTATAGGGGGCTAAACAAATACAAAAAATGGTGACTTTTCAATCTATCACCACTATTGCTTTGTTCTGGCATATTTCCACACATTTTAAACAACAATCACATCTATCATAATCTATTACCGCTTTGTTATTCACCTTTTTAATAGCATTTAAAGGACATACATTGTCGCAAGCGCCGCATCCTTTGCAATTAAGAATTGCCACCTTTGGTGTACACATAATACAACCACACCTCCATCCGAATCCATTGATTAAAACACTGATACCATCTACCTTTGATCTATTGAATCCTTTATTCTCATATCCAATAGATAAGATTCTGATCTTTCAATGTTGGCTCATCTCCAAAAACTTCAAAAAGTTTAATCAAAACCACGACCTATAGGAGCTTTGCTCCGATATTAAAAAGGTTATCTCTGATAGTGGAACCGAACAAATAATGGAACTAGGCGAAAGCGAATGTCGCACACAGGTTTAGAAAGGGTTATCGTCCCCCTCACATACGGGTTTTAAAAGGGCTCCACCCTTCCAGTTTAGTGGCAAGAGATTAAAATGTGTTTATACTTTCATATGCGTTAAAAAATCCAATGAAATGTACAAATGTATAATATAGATCTATTTTTATCATTTTTGTGCATATTTTTTGTCGAAAAGGAAAACTTTTTAGATGGTTCATGTTAATCTTTAATTGATAGATCATATACCAGTTGATTTCATTTGAGGATAAGATGTCAAAGATTGTTCAGAGAAACGAACTTAAAGAAGCAAACGATCAAAAGATACCGGTTATCCTAATAGATGTGCTCAGAGCAACAAGTACAATAGTAACCTGCCTTTCCAAAGGTGCAAAATTGGTGTATGTAGCCAGGGGAGCAGGTGATTGTAAGGAATTTGATGGATTGAAGATAGGTGAAGTTAAAGGGGTAAAGATCGATGGATTCGACTATGATAATTCCCCCAGTTTTCTTTTTGAGGAATATTTGGAAGAAAAAAAAATGTCCATCTGTACAACAAATTTCTCAAAAGATTTTCAAGAGGTAAAAGATACGACTGTCTATGCCGGATCGCTTTTAAATCTTAGTGCTACGATGAAATTGGCAGCGAGTATTGATTGCTACATCTATCCATGTGATAGGTTGGGAAAACCAACTATTGAGGACAATTTAACCTCACTTTATACGATTTCAGGACACCACCCCAATAACCGGTTAATCGATCTCATATCCCAGGGGGAATCCTCAAAAAACCTGAAATCCCTTGGAAAGATTAAAGAAATAGAATTTTGCTGCCAATTGGACAAATTTGACTTTGTTCCAATCTATAAACCAAGTAAAGGTGGTTTTTTTTATGAGACTTTATGACTCATCCGATTCATCAATTAGATCATTGGTAGCAGATAGGTGGTAGCAGATAGGTGGTAGAAGATATGTTACAAAAAGAAGATATGTTACAAAAGAATGAGATGGATGATATTTTTGAAAAGAAGCTGGAACATTCAAAGGAAATTGTAAGACAAGCCGTAAAAGAATATGAAAAAATAGCTGTTGCCTGTTCATTTGGTAAAGATAGCATGGCTGTGGTTCATCTTGCAAGAGAAGTCGCCCCAAAAATCCCAATTTTTTCAATATTAACGCGTTTTAAACCGGTTGAGACCCTCACATATCTGGTAGAGATGAATAATCAAATGAACCTTGACCCAGAAGTATATCTGGTGGCAGAAGAGGTGCCTTCCATACTAAAAGAAAATAATATAAATGTAAATCTTTTACCTACAAAAAAATTTGATGAAATAAGCTTGGAAATTGAAAAGACATCCGGTAAAAAAATATACGAATCAAATCCGGATATATGTTGCAATCTACTAAAAGTGGATCCGGCTAAACAAGCAGTAAAAGACCTTGATGCATGGGTCTGTGGTCTGAGAAATACTGAAGGTAGAACCAGAAAAGACTATAAAGAGGTGGAGCGGAGGGGGCTAGTAAAGATTAATCCAATATTGAGTTGGACTGAAGAAGAGGTATTACATTATCTTAAAAAAAATAAGATAGCGCTACACCCGTGGTATGGTAAAGTCTTTCCGGACGGTCGGAGAATTCGATCCTTGGGTTGTGAACCCTGCACAGTGCCCATTTTTGACAATCAGGAGGAAAGAGATGGCAGATGGCAAGGGACAAGTAAGTGCGGCGGTGAATGTGGTATACATACACAAACGCTAAAATGATGAATTCAAAATTGCATAGGTGTATTTGCGGCGGTGACAATTTTAAAGTAGGTTTTTCTCCCTACATCACACAGCACCGCCACATGTCGCACCTTAATGACTTCTTTTCATAACAAGTCTTTCAAAAAAAGACATGTGGCAAAAAACGTTTTTGCATCAAAGCTTTGAATCTTTGGTTTTTCACATCAGCTTTACAAATACTCTGTAAGCTCTTTTCCCAAATAAAGGACCTGATCCTCTTTAGAGCCATATCTATAGACCGTTATTCCTTTACACCCAAGTTTATGGGCCAACAAAAAAACATTTCGCACATCCTCTTTAGTCGCATCGAAAGGAAGATTTACAGTCTTAGCAACTGCATTATCCACATATTTTTGAAATGCAGCCTGCATCCTTACATGCCACTCAGGCTCTATGTCAAAAGCAGTAACAAATAGTCGGCGTACATCAGAGGGGATCTCCTTTATATCCTGAATCGACCCATTCTTTGAGATTCTTGTAATGAGATCTTTACTGAAGAACCCTTTCTTTTTTGCAAGTTTTTTAAAATAGGGGTTTATCTCTATAAGATGTGTTCCCTCCATCACATTACGTATGTATGAAACGGCAAAGATTGGTTCTATCCCCGATGTGCAACCTGCGATGATACTTATGGAACCGGTAGGGGCGATTGTGCACGTAGTGGCGTTACGCATCGAACTATGCCCCTTTGCAAGCACACTTTCTTCAAAGTTAGGAAAATTACCACGTTCTTTTCCAAGTTCCATTGATCTTTTCTTTGCCCCTTTACATATGAATTTCATTACCTTTTCGGCGATGCACAGGGCATCATTTGAGTCGTATGGTATGCCAAGCTGTATAAGCATATCAGAAAAACCCATCACTCCAAGACCTACCTTTCTATTTGCCTTTGTCACATTTTCAATTTTTTTCAAAGGAAACTTGTTTATGTCTATCACATCATCCAAGAAATTAACGCCCTTTTTAACGATAATGTCCAGTCTATCCCAATCTATGTCCCCATTGGATACAATCTTTTCAAGGTTTATTGAACCTAAGTTGCAGGATTCAAAGGATAGTAAGGGTTGCTCGCCACAGGGATTTGTTGACTCTATCCTTCCAATATTTGGTGTTGGATTATCCGCGTTTATCGCATCCAGAAAGACAATACCCGGGTCACCTGTTTCCCACGCCATTTCGACGATCAGATTGAATATATCATCTGCATGCAAACGCTTCATGACTTTTTTGGTACGTGGATTTATAAGATCGTAATCACTATTCTCCTTTACTGCTTTCATGAATTTGTTATCACAGGCAACAGATAAATTGAAATTTTGAAAGAGGGTCCTGGTACTCTTTGAACGAACGAATTCTATTATATCCGGATGATCTACACGTAAAATACCCATATTTGCCCCCCTTCGTCTTCCACCCTGCTTAACCACATCAGTTGCAACATCAAATATTTTAATGAATGAAACAGGTCCACTTGCTACGCCTTTTGTTGATCTGACCATATCTCCCTTTGGCCTTAACCGTGAAAATGAAAAGCCAGTACCCCCTCCTGACTTGTGTACTAATGCCATATTTTCCAACGCGTCGAATATTCCCTCGATGGAGTCAAAAACAGGAAGGACAAAACAGGCACTTAACTGTCCACAAGGTGTGCCGGCATTCATCAAGGTGGGGGAGTTTGGCAAAAACTCAGAATTGGCCATCATTTTGTAAAAATCATCACTTATTTGATCAATATCCGGTGTTTTACTATACTTTTTTCAGCCAAAGCTACTGTCTTTGCTACCCTTGAAAACATCTGGGGCGGTGTCTCGATTATTTTTCCCTGATTGTTTCTTTTAAGATACCTTTCATCGAGTACTTTTTTTGCATTAATCGAGAGTTTTTGGTCAGGGTGTTCAACAGTTTCAAAAATCTTTTTGCCCCCTTATGTCTACACGTTTCTTTCCATAAATATATGCTCTTGATTATTTTAGCGTATTTGTTTGGCCAAATAAGACCGGTTAAATCCTGATAGAAATGTCCTAAAACAATTTTGGTTTAATCGAGTAGCTCTCCAAATACCTCAATCGTTTTCATGGCGGTGTTTTCCCAGCAGTAATTGTTTACAACTAACTTTCTTGCATTTTTACCCATTTGTTCCCTTAATTGTTCATTCTTTAGCAACCCGGTAATTGCACTGGCCAGTCCGACTGAATCTTCCGATGCAACTGCTATCCCCGATTTTGATTCTTCTAACAGATCACCGACGCCCGTAATGTTACTTGAAACAACTGGTTTTTCACATGCCAGATATTCATAAATTTTCAAAGGAGATAGTCCTATCAGTTCATTTCTTGCAGAGGTGAATGGAGCAACACATACATCGGACAGGCATATATACAGCGGTACCGTGTGATGTGGTACGCTGCCGGTAAAAATAAATTTATCAATGACGCCTAAATTTTCTGCAAGATTCATGAGATCCTTTCTTATCTCACCTTCTCCAACAATTAGAAACTTTGAGTTGGGATATGTCTTAAGAACTAATGAGGTGCTTTTTATCAGATATTCAATGCCATGCCAAGCTTCAATTACCCCTACAAAACAAATGATATGATCATCTTTTCCAACGCCATGTTTTACTCGTGCCT
>DAOWMC010000040.1 GCA_030643285.1 Methanobacteriota archaeon
GCAAAAAAGAAAGTTGGGTCCTTTACCAACCCCAATGTTGAAAAAATCATTGAAATGGATCCGGATCTTATTTTTGCATCTCGTGGAAACGATATTGACATAATCACTCAACTCAGGTCACTGAATTATTCAGTCTTTGCCGTTGATCCGAAAAGTCTTGATGAGGCCATAATCTTAATAGACCTGATGGGAATGATAACGCAGGAAGAGAAAAACTCATCTGTGATAACCGAAGATATGAACAAAAGAATCCATACCATAGAAAATAAAACCGCCTCATTATCTGATTCGGATAAGCCGACTGTTCTTTATGTGGTATGGTATGATCCGATGTATGTTGCAGGAAATGAGACATTTGCCGGTGATCTGATTCAAAAGGCAGGTGGAATAAACATTGCCTCTGAGATAAACGGATGGAAGGAGATGAATATAGAAACCATACTTGATAAAGATCCTCAGGTTATAATTTGCTCCGGTATGGGTGGTGGTTCCTACATCATACGTGATCAGATATTAAATGCCTCGGTTCTGATGCAAACAGAAGCTGTCAAAAATGGTGAGGTGTATCCGATAGAAGATCCAAACACAATAGAGCGTGCAGGTCCAAGGATAGTTGATGGATTGGAAACGGTTTACGATTTACTGAAGATTCCACTTACAGTAGATAAGCCCAGTGAGTCCAATGAAACGAAAGAAGATGCCCGAACCGGGGATATCAAAGAAATAAACTATTCTGCGCTGATTCTTGGGATAATGGTATCTTTGGCACTGGTGGTACTTTCAATCTACGTCATTAAAAAGAGAAAAAATGCTTAATGTTTTTTTATCATCATGGGGCTGTAAGAAAAGTGCACTTGTAGCCTTCAAAGCACCTTTGAATCTTCCGAGGGGGATGGTATATCCGTGTCTTTTTTTAAAGAAAGCGTGAAAATACAGATAGATGGATAACATGAGACCTAACCGATGGAAATTAATCACTGTTTGTCTGATCATACTTACAGGTTTGACAATTTTACTTACAATGGCAATCGGTACTGTTTATATACCACCATCTGAGATAGTGGGGCTGTTTTTAGGAAGGGATGTTCCTTCTTCCCATGAAACGATAATATTTCAGGTAAGATTGCCAAGAATCTGTCTTGGACTGCTTGTTGGAGCCGCTCTTTCCGTGGCAGGAGCAACCCTGCAGGGATTATTCAAGAACCCAATGGCAGATCCTTTCATCATCGGAATATCTTCGGGGGCAGGACTGGGGGCAGCTTTTTGCATCGCTTCGGGTATCGTACTTAGCTATGCCACGCCTTTAATGGCATTTATCGGGGCTTCAATCGCAGTTTTCCTCGTATACAATATCGCACGTGTTGGGGGAAAAGTGCCTGTTGATACATTGCTTCTTTCAGGTATAGCTGTGAGTTACTTCTTATCTGCCATCACATCCTTTTTGATGTATATGAGCGAAAACCTCCATCAAATTGTTTTCTGGCTTATGGGGGGGCTTGGCGGATCCGGATGGGGTCACGTTAAGATAGCGTTCCCCCTTATATTTTTTGGAATTTTGATAATTTACTTTTTTGCACGAGATATGAATGTGATGCTTTTGGGCGAGGAAGCTGCTCAACATCTTGGCATAGAGGTAGAAAGGTTCAAGAGAGTTATGATGCTCCTTGCCTCGTTAATAACTGCAGCAGCAGTCTCTTTCAGCGGGCTTATTGGCTTTGTCGGGCTTGTAATTCCGCACATCGTCAGGCTATTGGTTGGACCCGATCATAGAATACTAATCCCTTCCTCTGCACTATTTGGAGGAATATTTCTGGTGTGGGCAGATACGCTTGCACGCACGATATTTGCACCTACCGAGCTTCCGGTTGGAATTATTACCGCATTCTTTGGTGCACCGTTTTTCATATATCTTTTAAGGAGCAGAAAGAAATCAATTTTCGGGTGATAAAATGGTAATGCTAAAAATCGACTCCATCGATTTCTACTACGGAACTAAAAAAGTCCTTGAAAAAATCAGTTTTGATGCAGATGATGGTGACATAATTGGAATAATTGGCCCAAACGGATCCGGGAAAACAACCATGCTCCGTGTTATAAGTGCAATCCAAAAACCACGTAGCGGATCAATTTTTCTTGACGGAACGGATATATTTAAGCTTAAACAAAAGGAACTTGCAAGAAAGCTTGCGATGGTATCTCAGGACAACAATATAAGCTTTGACTTTTCGGTATTTGAGGTGGTGCTCATGGGACGGACACCTCACCTTGGACGGTTTGATTATGAAGATGAGCATGATTTTGAGATCGTTCGACACGCAATGGAACTGACCGGGACCTCATATCTTAAAGATCGATCCATTACAGAACTAAGCGGAGGCGAAAAACAGCGTGTGATTATGGCAAGAGCACTTGCACAAAAGCCAGAGGTCTTACTTCTGGATGAGCCAACATCACACCTTGACCTTAGTTATCAACTTGAGATCATGGAACTTGTAAAAAAACTGGCACCGGATATGATTATAATTATAGCCATTCATGATCTTAACCTCGCCGCGAGATACTGTGACCGGATTGTTTTAATTGATGATGGTAAGATTGTTTCCATTGGAAAGATGGAAGAGGTCATGACACGTGAAAATATAAAACAGGTCTTCAAGGTGGATGCGTTGGTAGAGAGGCACCCGATTACCAATTTTTGTCACGTGGTGCCCATTGGCAATGAATTTAAAAAAGAATAACTGTGCTATGCTATCTGTTTTTTGGACATGAACTTTCACTTGGAAAGCATCACCCTCAGCATATCCGCAGCCCTTGCCGCATAGTCCGATATCTCCCCGATTTTTTTTACAATTTCAGAGAGATGATAAACACCAACAGCGCCAATCTCTTCTTCAATCGAAAAGATCTTTCTACCAAGTTTGAGCCCCATTTTATCAATTCCATGTTCCAACTGTTCCACTGCCGAGATCCCGGATAGGGCTTTTTCAACTTCATCCGCTCTGAACGAGGTCTTTATAACCTTGCTAATTTCATCCATCAGTTTTTCATATTCATCAATTGTTTTTATGGTTTCCTTTATAATCTGAATTAAATCCTCCTTTATATCGGAAGGGAGATTATATGACGATCGGAGTGTCATTAAACCTGCAATATCTTCTGCAGAATCCGGTATGGAGTCCTGTGGTTTTAAAAAAGACAAAAAGTCCTGTCTATTGACTGGCAATAACATAGAAGGGGGTAGATTTTCCCTTATGCTTTGTTTTATTTTATCTGCTTTGTGTTCTATGGCCGATATCTCTTCACACAGCTCACTCACCCGATCCGTATCCGCATCGCAGAAAGCCTGTACTATGTCTTCAAGTTTCTGTACTGCTTCACCCGCTTTCTTAGCATGCTCATATAATGGTTTAAACGGAGATTTTACAAACATATCTACTGGAAAACGAATGAATCTTCTCATATTCCTAACCACACCAATCCTACATATATAGTGAAGGCAATAACCATTGAGATTGGAACTGTTACCAACCAAGAATATACTATTCTTTTTATAACACTTAAATTAACCGCCTCTAAGCCCCTTGCAAGTCCAACGCCTATTGTACAGCCAACCAATACATGTGTTGTTGAGACTGGCATCCCATAGGAAGAACAAATGATTACTGTTGTGGCACATGCGACATCTGCTGAAAACCCCCTTGTCGGTGTCAGTTCGGTAATCTTTTCACCAATCGTGTAAATAACTTTGTAGCCCCATGTCGATAAGCCTATAACAATTCCAATACCACCAAATGCAAGCAACCATAATGGTATTTCCATATTTCCCATTCCAAGAATAATGGGAACCGGTCCAATGGCGTTTGCAACATCATTTGATCCGAAAGAAAATGCCTGATAACAGGATGAACCAATCAGCAGAGGACCAAAAAGCTTTTCCAGCTTTACCGTATCCTTTATCCGGTCAATAAATGTATGTCGAATTAGATTAAAAATCAAAAATGCTAAAACCATTCCGGCGACCGGGGACAGGATCCAGCTTGCTACCACCTTCATAAGAATGGTCCAGCCTATATCGTCGAATCCTATTATACCCATACCCGCGGCCGCAATGCCAAAACCAAGCATAGAGCCAACCATAGAATGGGATGTGGAAACCGGAAGCTGTTTGTATGTTGCAAAGCTAACCCATATCCCCGCTGCAAAAAGGGCGGAAATTGCCCCTAAAACGGCCATATGCGGATCCAATTCCATCATCAGGTCGGTCCTGACTATTCCTTTTCCTATTGTTTTTGTCACCCGTGAACCAAAAAAGACAACACCCAAAAAATTCATTATCCCGCCAATGATACAGACCTGTTTGAGGTTTAGAACCTTTGCGCCTACAACATCACCCATGGAGTTTGCAAGATCATTTGCACCGATGTTCCATGCCATATAAAAGGCGCCGATTAGGCCAACAATAGACAGTATACTCAAACCAAGGATTGTAAACATTCACTGATCGAACATATACTTTATCCTCACCATATTATAATATTTTGCAAAACCTTTATAATCTTAAAAGATTATATATATGTCATAAATAGTCTATATAGGTAATATATAGAGGTAAGTTGTATGAGTGAAGAGAAAAGAAGAATACAGATGACAGGGGGCTCAACATTGATTGTATCTCTCCCAATAGCATGGGCAAGAGATATGGGCATCTCACAGGGTGATAAAGTAAAGCTCACCCAAAGGAAGGATAAATCAATACTGATAAGCCCCGAATCAAAGGAAAGAAATGATACGCCTAAGGTTACAATACAACTAATCCCAAACGAACCCCCCGAAAATATTGTAAGATCGCTAATAGCCCATTATCTGGTCGGATACGACGTGATAACGCTTGCCTCACAGAAAGGATTTAGCACGGAAGATCGAAAATGGATAAAGGACACGATAAGACTCAGTCTAATTGGCATGGAGGTAGTCGAAGAATCAAGTGACTATTTAATTCTACAGAGTCTTTTAAACTACACGGAACTGACTTTGCCAAATGCAATTCAGAGAATGTCAAAGATAATAAGATCTATGCAAAAAGACGTAATATCGGCGATGAAAGAAGGGAATCGGGATTATGCCAGAGATGTGATACAACGAGATAACGAAGTGGATCGTTTTTACCTACTGACGGTGAGGCAGATCAAATCTGCAATAAGGGATGAAACTCTGACAAAAAAGATCGGAATAGAACATCAGCGGGACTGCATCGGTTACAGATTAATCGTAAAGAGTCTGGAGCGGATAGCAGATCATGCTGAAAAAATTGCTGTTAACATTCTCCAGATAGAAGATATTGAACAAGCATCAAAAACATTTCCAAAAATATTCGAACTTAGCAATTTATCCCAAAAGGTTTTTGATCAATCGATAGAGTGCCTAACTAAGAGGGATAATAAACTTGCAAATCAGACGATATCGGATGCAAAAAAGGCTGTAAATATGGAGGGTGAAATTATCGAAATTGTTCTAAATAGCGAACTTGATATGATGGAAAAGACATGCATCAGATCCGCCCTGGAGAGTATTGGGAGGATAGCAGAGTATGGGGCTGATATTGCTGAAGTAACTATAAATATGAGTGTCAAAGGGCCCGGAGAAGAAGATTGATGGGTGGAATTGATCTATCCATCAACATATGTGGCATAAAGCTTAAAAATCCGGCAATTCTGGCCTCTGGTATCTTAGGTTGCACAAGTGGTATATTAAGAATGGCTGCAGAAAGTGGCGCGGGGGCACTTACCACCAAATCGATTAGTGTAGAAGAAAGGCATGGCCACAGAGGCCCAATTCTTATAGAGCCGATGCACGGTGTCGTATTAAATGCTTTTGGCCTTCCTAATCCTGGGTACAGGGCATTTATGGAAGAGCTAAAAGAATTGGAAGATATAAACGTTCCTGTTATACCAAGTATCGCTGGCAGAAACTACGAGGAATTTGTCGAGGTTTCCTCTGCATTTGAAGACGCTGGCTCTAAGATCTTAGAAGTTAATATCTCCTGCCCACACTCAGAAAAAGGGTACGGAGGGGTGCCGATAATCGCCCAGGATACGGAAAAAACAGCTGCAATAATCGATGCGGTAAAAGAATCGGTTTCCATACCGATTATTGTAAAGCTATCACCGAACGTTACCGATATAGTTGAATTTGCAAAGGTATCTGTAGAATGTGGCGCAGATGCGGTATCTGCCATAAACACAATTGAGGCTTTGGAGGTCGATCCGATACTTGAGCGACCTGTTTTGGGGAACATGATCGGGGGACAATCAGGGCCATCCATAAGATGTATAGCCCAGAGAAAAGTTGCAGATATCGCAATTGCCATGAAAAGAAAAGAGATAAAAAAGGTTCCTATAATTGGTATTGGAGGAATAAGATCCGGAGAAGATATCGCAAGATTTTTACTCCTTGGTGCAGAGGGTGTTGGAATAGGTAGCTCAATTCTGTACGACGATCTTGATACCTTTGATAAGGCGATAAGCGGCTTAAAGGATCTCATGCGAGAAAAAGGCTACAAAAAAATTAGTGATTTTCGTTCTAATGCACTGGAATGGATGATATGATCTCAAATCCAAGGATAGTAGAGATAGAAAGAATTAAAAAAGAAAACGATGACATAAAGACCTTTTTTGTAAGAATAGAGGATAAACCAGAACCTGGAAACTATGTAATGCTTTGGGTACCTTGGTCAAAAGGTAAAAGTAAAAGGATTGCGATAGAACCTTCAGATCAGATTCCAATCAGTATTTCAAGCTTTAAGAGAGGTAAAATCGGACTTTCGGTTAAAAATGTGGGGGAGACAACAAATGCTTTACATGACTTTGAACCGGGGGATAGAATCGGAATAACAGGACCACTTGGTAATTCTTTTAACATTCGGGGAAAAAAAATCCTTATTGTGGCAGGTAGCGTGGGTCTTTCGCCCCTTTACTTTTTGAGCAGGGTGGCCAGTGAGATGGGAAAGCAAATTTACGTTATATATGGTGTAAACTCAAAAACAGAGTTATTTTTAATAAAAGAGCTTGAAAAGATTGCTGAAGATTTAATTATTACGACTGATGATGGTTCATATCAAAAGAAAGGATGTGTAACTGATTTTTTATCGGACTTTTATGACATATCAAAGATCGATTCAATCTACTCCTGCGGGCCTGAATTAATGATGAAAAAGGTCCTTGACTTCTCACTTAAAAAAAATGTCTTTTCACAGTTCAGTCTGGATAGGTATATCCGCTGTGGCGTTGGATTATGTGGTTTTTGTGCAATTGACGGGTGCCGCGTTTGTAAGGATGGGCCTGTATTTACATCAGAGCAGTTGAAAGGTTTTGGGGAATTTGGGGTGGTCAAACGGTCAAAAAGTGGTGGGGTTTTGAGATTATGATTTAAAATTGCTGTAAAAACAGGTGACATGGCACGCCTGTTTCAATCCTTTTTTCGCCTGTTCATAACATATGCAACTGTTAGCAAACCGACAATTGAAAAAATCGCCTCAAACCCCGGTTCTGATTCGTGTTTTATCACAGTGACCGGTATTGGCGAAAATATCTTGGTGTGATTTTCTCCAGGCGGATCTCCAAACCGGTACACAATCATACCCTTGACTTCAAAATTTCCAAGACCCTTTGGTTTTATATTCACCTCAAAGTCTTTTCCCACCCCGGGCTTAAGTGTGAACGTTGCGCTATACTGTCCCGGGGCAGATTCGGAAAAGTTCGAAGAGTTTACGACTTTCCAGCCCGAAGGTGGAGTAATTATGGCTCTAACGGTCATAGGCTCGCCAATAAGATTATGTGCAAATACGTTTAATTTGATATCCTCTCCCCTACTTACATTAGTTTTTTCACCCTGTAGCTGCAGGTTTGCTGCTGGCTTTTTTGTTTCTGCTGTTACTGCAACCAAAATCGGAGAAGCATTCGATTCATAAGATACAAAGTCAAGGCTTTTTATAACTTTTTCGGGATGTGGATTTTCCCAGGCGTAATGAAAAA
>DAOWMC010000066.1 GCA_030643285.1 Methanobacteriota archaeon
AGATAACATAAGGATAATTTTAGGCATATTATTGGAATCTACGGTTAGCAGGGCGCAACAGAAAGATTTAAAATAAGTAAGTATAACGTAGTAAAGTTGAAGAGTGGAAATTTCCTTTACAGATGTAAAGTATTGATGGCCAGGATTGTGAAAGGGGGTGTGAGGTAAGCTTGTTTCGTATATGGGCTTAGTCAGGTTTTGGGAATTACCTATATCGCTTAAGAGAGGGCTCGTAGCTCAGTCAGGCAGAGCATCTGGCTTTTAACCAGGTGGCCAAGGGTTCAAATCCCTTCGAGCCCGTAAATAAGCTGTTTTAGTTGATGGAGGATATCGTGGAGAAATTTAATATATTGGATCATGGAATGGTACCGGAACATAGAATAATGCAAGAAGAAGAGATAAATCAGGTTTTAGAGCTGTATAATGCAACAAAGGTTCAGCTCCCGAAAATGAAAAAATCTGATCCAGTGGCAAAAAAACTCGAGGCAAAAGCTGGAGATGTCGTATGTATTACTCGAAAAAGCCAAACAGCAGGAGAATCAATTGCTTATAGGTTTGTCATTGGATAGATCACCAAAGGGGTGTTTTTTTAAATGTTAGATAGAAGCGTTTTATCAGAGGCATATTTCTCACGAGAAAAGGTTGCGATGCACCACATAAATTCTTTTAACGACTTTATAGAGAATGGCATTCAGAAGATAATTAATGAGCAGGAAAATCTTGAAACAGATATAGATGATGAAGATGAGAAGGGAAAATACCGGGTACTTGTCAAATTTGGGGAAATTGGTATTGGAAGGCCTATGATGAAGGAAGCCGACGGCTCCTATCAAGAGTTATTCCCCTCGGAAGCAAGACTTAGAAATATTACATATTCTGCGCCGATTACCCTGAGAATGGCAATAATTTGTGATTATTATGAGACCGGGGAGCAGGAATTACATAAGGAGGGTACAGTTGAAATTGGTGAGATGCCGATAATGGTTGCTTCAAAGTGCTGTAATTTATATGGGCTAAGCGATGATGAGAAAATTGAATTGGGTGAAGATCCATTAGACCCGGGTGCATATTTCATAATAAACGGTACAGAACGAGTTGTGGTAACTCTGGAGGATCTAGCTCCGAACAAGATATTTGTCGAATTTAATGTGCGCTACGGAGAAAATATTGAAGTTTCCAAGGTTTTTTCTCAAAGGAAAGGATACAGGGCACTTGCAATTGTCGAAAGGAATAGAAAATCAATTTTGGAGGTATCTTTCCCATCCATTTCAGGTCGTCTTAATCTTATAACGCTTGTAAGATCACTTGGCCTGAAAACTGATGAAGATATTGTAAATGCAGTATCCGATGACCCTGAAATTGTAAAATTCATATTGGAAAATCTTGAAGAATCCGAAATAGAAACAATAGAAGGGGCGATGGAGGTAATTGGAAAAAAGGTTGCCGCAGGTCAAACAAGTGAATATCAGGCAAAAAGAGCAAATTATGTCATAGACCGATACCTTCTACCACATCTGGGTGATGATGAGGCCAGTAGACTTGCAAAGGCTCATTTTCTTTGTGGAATGGCAGAAGCTTGCTGTGAGCTTGCGCTTGGTAAGAGGAATGAAGACGATAAGGACCATTACGGGAACAAACGGCTTAAATTAACAGGAGACCTTATGGAAGACCTGTTCAGGGTCTCTTTTAGCAGACTTATAAGAGATATCAAATATCAGCTGGAAAGATCACACATGCGCAAGCGTGAGTTAAATATCACAACATCGGTAAGATCCGATGTATTAACTGATAGGATTTTACATCCGCTTGCCACGGGAAACTGGGTTGGTGGAAGGACCGGAGTCTCTCAACTTTTAGATCGAACAGATTATATGTCAACTATATCACATCTAAGGCGGGTTATATCACCACTATCCAGATCCCAACCTCATTTCGAGGCACGTGATTTACATCCGACACAGTGGGGACGGATATGCCCTTCCGAAACGCCAGAAGGTCCGAACTGTGGTCTGGTAAAGAACTTTGCACAGTCGGTTGAGCTTTCCACAGGATGTGATGTTGAAAATGTTAAACGTGTATTATTTGAACTTGGTGTAAATCCGCTGAGGGGTGGTTTTAATGACTGAACACAGGGCCAGAGTTTTTGTAGATGGTGAGCTTATAGGATCATGTGATCATCCTTTGAGACTGATTGAAGAAGTTAAACAAAGGCGAAGGGGGGAAGAAATCTCTTACCAGGTAAACATATTCCTTAACCAAAAGACAAATGAAATATGGATTAATACAGGTTCAGGAAGGGCAAGGCGACCCCTTATTATTGTAAAGGATGGAAAGCCCCTGATAACAGAAGAGCATATAAAACTTTTACAAAATAATGAAATCACTTTTGAGGATCTGGTAAAGGAAGGTTTGGTTGATTATGTAGATGCTGAAGAAGAGGAAAACACATTTATCGCAATAGATGAATGCGATCTAACCATAGAACATACACATCTGGAGCTTAATCCTTCATTAATTCTTGGGATATGTACCGGTATGCTTCCATACCCGGAGCATAACGCATCTCCAAGAAACACGATGGGTGCTGGTATGATCAAACAAGCTCTTGGTCTTCTTGCAGTAAATGCAAAGCTGAGGCCTGATACCAGGGCACATATGTTGCATTATCCCCAGCTCGAGCTTGCAACTACAAAAACAGCAGAGGTTGTGGGTTTTAACGAAAGGCCTGCAGGACAAAACTTTGTTGTTGCGGTTTTATCGTATGAAGGATATAATATGGAAGATGCACTTATAATAAATAAAGGCTCTTTGGAACGGGGCCTGGGCAGAAGTCACTTTTTTAGAACATATGAAGCCGAGGAACAGAGATATCCAGGGGGTCAGGAAGATAAATTTGAGATACCCGATGCAGAGGTTGGTGGGGCGAGAGAGAGTAGCGCATACGCCCAATTGGACGGTGATGGTATCGTAAATCCTGAAACCAATGTTAGTCCAAATGACGTGTTGATCGGTAAAACAAGCCCCCCACGATTTTTGGAAGAACCAACGGAACTGGGTCTTACACCAAGGCAACGTAAAGAGACATCCGTATGCATGAGATCAAATGAGAGGGGTATAGTTGACACTGTAATTCTCACTGAATCCGAAAATGGAACCCGGCTGGTTAAGGTAAGGGTGAGGGACCAGAGAATACCCGAACTTGGCGATAAATTTGCGTCCCGTCACGGTCAAAAAGGGGTTATTGGTTTAATTGTACCTTCGGAGGATATGCCATTTACAGCAGAGGGCGTAATCCCCGATCTTGTAATTAACCCTCATGCTATTCCATCGAGAATGACGGTGGGTCACGTCCTTGAAATGATCGGAGGAAAGGTTGGATCTCTGGGGGGAAAGAGAATAAACGCTACTGCATTTTACGGGGAGACCGAGGAAGAATTAAGGGGAGGACTTAAAGAGCATGGATTTTCACATACTGGAAAAGAAGTAATGTGTAGTGGAGTTACGGGGAATCCGATTGCGGTTGATGTTTATGTGGGGGTTATATTTTATCAAAAATTGTATCATATGGTGACTTCAAAAATGCATGCACGTTCAAAAGGGCCTGTACAGGTTTTAACGAGGCAACCAACAGAAGGACGGGCAAGAGAAGGTGGTTTGAGGTTTGGGGAAATGGAAAGAGATGTTTTGATCGGTCATGGTGCGGCGATGATATTAAAGGAAAGATTGCTTGATGAATCGGATAAAATTATTGAGCTTGTCTGTAGTAGATGTGGGATGGTTGCTATGTCAGACAGGAGGGTAAAGAGGTTATATTGCCCGAACTGTGGCTCAGAAACTGAGATATTCCCTGTCGAGATGAGTTATGCATTCAAGTTACTATTGGATGAGATGAAGTCTCTTTTAATTGCACCGAGATTGGGGTTGGAGGATGCAGTATGAGTGCCCCAAAACGGATAGGTAAGATCAAATTTGGTATACTATCGCCAAAAGAGTTAAGAAAGATGAGTGTTACCAAAATAATTACTGCCGATACGTATGATGATGATGGTTATCCTATAGATATGGGTCTGATGGATCAGCGATTGGGTGTGATAGATCCGGGTCTTCGTTGTAAAACATGTGGTGGAAGACCTGGTGAGTGCCCCGGGCACTTTGGACATATTGAACTGGTGGCACCGATTATTCATGTTGGATATGCAAAGTTTATAGGAAAGATCTTAAAATCCATCTGTAAAAAATGTGGCCATGTTTTGCTTTCCGAAGAGGATAAAAAAGAATATCTTGAGAAAATTCAGGTTCAACGTGAATCAGGTCAGTCATTTGATGACATTGTAAAAGAGATATTTAAAACCTCAGGTTCTTTAAACACATGTCCGTACTGCGGTGAGATTAATCCGGTTATAAAATTTGAAAAACCAACAGGTTATATTGAAGATGATCACAGATTAACCTCGATTGAAATAAGGGACCGTTTCGAGCGTATTCCGGATGAGGATATTGAGCTGTTTGGGATGGATAAAAACAATGCAAAGCCCGCGTGGCTAATTTTAACTGTGCTTCCAGTTCCTCCTGTGACCACCCGACCTTCAATTACACTTGAAAGTGGCCAGAGAAGTGAAGATGACCTGACTCATAAATTAGTCGATATAATACGAATAAATCAGCGTTGGAGAACAAAGATGCGGGGGCACCTCAACTGATTATAGAAGACCTATGGGGGCTTTTACAATTTCATGTAACTACATTTTTCGACAACACGGTTTCAGGTGTTCCATCTGCAAGGCATAGAAGTGGGAGGCCTTTAAAAACTCTATCTCAACGATTAAAAGGAAAAGAGGGTCGATTTAGAGGAAGTTTATCAGGGAAACGTGTTAACTTTTCTGCCCGGACCGTGATATCCCCTGATCCAAATCTTAACATCAATGAAGTAGGTGTTCCGATTTATATTGCAAAGGAACTGTCGATGCCTGTAAATGTGATAGAAAAAAATTTGGAAATGATCAGGAAATTACTGTTAAACGGTTCAAACCACCCGGGTATAAATTATGTAAAGAGGGCGGATGGGAGGAGAGTTAAAGTAACTGATAGTAATTGTGAAGAGCTTTCCGAACGATTGGAAGTGGGATGGAAAGTTGATAGACAGCTAAATGATGGTGATATTGTGCTGTTTAATCGTCAACCTTCACTTCACAGGATGAGTATCATGGCACACAAGGTAAAAGTCATGCCGCATAAAACTTTCAGGATAAACCCCTCGGTTTGCCCACCATACAATGCGGATTTTGATGGCGATGAGATGAACCTACATGCACTTCAGACCGAAGAGGCCAGGTCTGAGGCCAGGGTTTTGATGAGTGTTCAGGAAAACATACTTTCACCGAGATTCGGCGGGCCAATTATTGGTGGGATACATGACCATATCTCAGGTCTGTTTATTCTAACAAGGGGTACAACCAGATACCACCGGGATGTCACAATGAATTTTTTTAAGAGGGTGAATATAAAGGAATTACCCTCTCCTGCAGGTTTTTTTGATGAGGAAGAAAAGGAACCATACTGGACGGGAAAACAGATTTTTAGCCTGATTCTCCCAGAAGATCTTAATATAAAATTTAAAGCGCAGATCTGTACCAATTGTGACGAATGTAAGTACGAGTTATGTGATATGGATGCGTATGTGGTTGTGCGCAATGGTGAATTATTGAGTGGAACAATCGATGAACGTGCAATTGGAGCCTTCAAAGGAAGGATTTTGGATAAGATAATTAAAGAGTATGGTATGAAGGCAGCAAGCAGTTTTTTGGATGATGCAACCAGATTGTCGATCAGGGCTATAACAGAGACCGGTTTTAGCTTTGGAATATCCGAGGAAGACATCCCAAAAGATGCACATGCCCAGATAGATAACCTGATCGACGAAACGGAAAATAGTATTAAAAGGCTGGTCGAGGCATATAAAGCCGGGGAGCTTGATCCCTTGCCCGGAAGAACGCTTGATGAAACGCTTGAGATGAAAATTATGCAGGAGCTGGGGCGAGCAAGAGATATGGCAGGTGATGTTGCAGGGAGACATCTTGGTATAGATAACGCGGCCGTGGTAATGGCAGTATCAGGTGCAAGAGGATCAATGCTAAATCTTACACAGATGGCTGCCTGTGTTGGACAACAGTCCGTTCGTGGAGAGCGAATAACAAGGGGGTATGAGGATAGAACACTACCCCACTTTCAAAAAGGGGACCTTGGAGCTGATGCTCATGGTTTTATAAAATCTTCATATAAAAGAGGCCTCAATCCCACCGAATTTTTCTTCCACTCGATAGGAGGGCGAGAAGGGTTGGTGGACACAGCCGTACGAACATCTCAATCCGGTTATCTTCAGAGAAGGTTAATCAATGCGCTGCAGGACTTGGAAGTCAAGTACGACAGCACCGTCAGGGAAACAAG
>DAOWMC010000192.1 GCA_030643285.1 Methanobacteriota archaeon
ACATGCCATTTGCAAATGCAATCCCGACCGGCCCTTCTTTGTTACCTATCATTAAATCAACATGTGCTATTTCCGATCCATCGCCAATTAAGGCCTCACCAAGTAAATACAATAATCATACCTCACTTATTAATAATACATCCACTATTTATACCTTTTTAGATGGGTGATCCTAAAACAAGATACTTTATTGCGTTGATAAAACGACAATAGACACTAAATAGACACTACTCAGATAGCTCATTCCATATATAAGCGAATCTTTGAATTGCAGAAATATGGCTTGTTACCGCAAAGATAACCAGGAGCCACCCGAGTAATTGGAGTCCATATATCGGGGCAGGGGCCGCATAATTAAGAAATGAAAAGATTATCATCAAAACCAGTCTATCAGCTCTCCCCAGGATTCCTCCATAGTATCTTCCAAGCTGTACAGCCTGTGCCTGCGTGCCAAGATAACTACATAAAAGTACACCGGTGATAGCGACAACACCTATCTCCCATCGCACATATCCCCCAAAAAAGATTCCACAGATTATGAATGTGTCGGCGTATCTATCCACAACATGATCCAAAAAATCTCCCTTTGGTCCGGCTTTTCCCGTATATCTTGCAAGTGCACCATCGATGGCATCTAAAAAACCGCTTAAAAGCACCATCAGTCCGGCAAGTAACAGCCATTTCGGGTTGTTCTGAGATAGGTAAAAGGAAAAGCCTGAAACAGCAGCCAGGACAAGTGATATTACAGAGAGGGTGTTTGGCGTTAAACCCACAAAGGCAAATGCTTTGGCAATACTTACAAACAAATCTTTCAAATATGGCCGTAGTGAGTCAAGTGGCATTCAAACACCTATATTTTCATCAATTATCTTCCTAATGGATTCGAAAACATCTTCTATTGATATTTTGGTGGTATCTATAATATTCAGTTTTAGCCCTTTACAGATATCATCAGCTTCTAAAAGTATCACATCCATGATCTCAGCTTCAATGTTCTCTTCTATCTTGGCTTTACCAAAACCCTTTTTTTCCAACCGCTTTATCAATACGGAAGTATCTGTCTTAAGCACGATTGTTATGTCCGGGTTAAGAAGATGTGAAAAATGACATTCTATTATTAAAACCTCTTTTTCATCCATCTCTTTATGCTTTTCATGGACATAGTCGGTTATCTTTTCCGTATCTGCGATAAGACAATCCCTTTGCTCGTCAACGCCATCAAAAAAACCCTTCTCTTTTATAAGCTCGTTTATATGTAGGACCCGATACTTTTCTTCCAGCATTTTCGAGGCCGACGATTTCCCTGTTCCTGGCGTTCCGGTTATGGCAACTATCAATTTTTCACCTTTTACACTTTGTATCTATTCAATGTATAAACCAAAATCCAGCCATCTTGAAGCGGTGGTAAGTGACCCCATTGAAATCACATCGACACCAGTATCCACATACTCACCGATATCCTCAAATTTAATCCCACCTGAGCATTCCAGAATAACATTTTGTCTCAATCCTTTTTTCTTTAGTAGTTCGACCGCTTTTAATATCTCTTCAGGTTTCATATTATCGAGCATTATTATATCCACACCTGATTCGGCTGCTTTGGTTGCATCCTCTGGGTTTTCAACTTCCACCTCGATTTTTTTTGAAAAGCAAATGTTTTTTGCGGCATTTATCGCACCTTTTAACCCTGCCACCTTTATGTGGTTATCCTTTATCATCACAGCATCTGACAGGTTAAATCTATGGGGGTCACCACCACCCAAAAAAATAGCTTTCTTCTCATATTTTCTAAATCCAGGCGTGGTTTTTCTTGTGCCTGCTATTATAACTTTTCCACAGGCTTTTTCTACAAGTTTATCTGTCAGGGTTGCAATACCACTCATTCTGCCAAGAAAGTTAAGTGAAAGCCGCTCTGCTTTTAATAAACTTCTGGAGCTCCCACTTACCTCCAGTATGACGTCCCCTTCATCTATTTTTGAGCCATCACTCCGCCCGGTTGAAGTCTCAAGTTCAAAATAAGAAAAGATATCCTTTGCCTCTTTCAGTCCGGCAAGAACCCCCCCCTCCTTTGCCATGATTTTTGCCTTTATTTTGATATCAGAAACAGCCATGGAAGAGACATCAAAAAAACCAATATCTTCTTCTATGAATGCTTCGAGTTCTTTTAACATCATGAGTGTCACCAAAGTAGCCTATTAGGCTAATCTATGTAATTTCAAGTATATCAAACGTTGCAGTATGGATAACCATCTTTATCGGATAAAATTAATTTTGGTTTTTTGACATGGATTACGCTATTTTTTCGTTTTAATATTGGATCTCCATAAGATGATATCAACAGGTATAAATAAGATAGTTTATTCATGGATAATGATATAAAATGATGATTGAAAATGATACTTTTGAAATATACAGGCAGAAGTACGCAGATGGGCATAAGTCAAATAACACATGGGGCAAAAGGTTAGAAACACTTGCAAGGGTTATTCCGGACGGATTCGCCTTTATACAGGGTGAAAGGGAACTCACATGGAAACAATTTGATGGCAGAGTAAACAGGTTAGCCAATTTGTTTTTGGATCTTGGAATTGAAAAAGAAGATAGGATTGCCATCATGGGTTTTAACAGTATCGAGTGGGTTGAGACCTATTTTGCCGCTTCAAAAATCGGTGCTGTGCCTGTGAATGTAAACGCAAGGTTTGTCCCCGATGAGGTCAGGTACATACTTGAAGACTCAGATTCGGTTGCAGTTGTCCTTGAATCCGATGCCGCCGATAGAATAAACCAGATAAGTGGTTACTTGCCACTATTAAAGCATAAAATTGTCTGGGGATCTGAAGTTTCGACCGATATGCTTGACTACGGTGAATTGATGGGTGGTTATCCCGACACCAGACCCGAATTTGACTGGAATGTAACAAATGAAGATTTCTCTTTCCTGTTCTATACCGGTGGAACGACAGGGTATCCAAAGGGAACCGTATGGGATGGCGAAATGAGGGTGAGGGGTCTGGATATGCTGCTGGCAAGTGCATATGGCAGTTCTCCCGATCTGATGAATCCGAAGATTAGAAAATCGATGGGTAATGTAGATAAATTGACCATGATTAACAAACTGTCAAACATGTTCGGAACGCCGATGATATATCGCGCGATAGGAAGTAGCATCAGAACCCTGGTTGCTTGCCCGCTATTTCATGGTACGGCTTATCAGGCAAACTTTTGCAATATTGGGTCTGCAGGTCTTACAAGTGTTTATCTTTCAACGTCTCATCCTTTTAACGCAAAAGAATTATGGGA
>DAOWMC010000191.1 GCA_030643285.1 Methanobacteriota archaeon
ATTGGTGCGAGAGACATTGTTCCATTTTATCCAGCGGTTACGGGTTGAAAAAGCCGCCTCCCTGCTACTGAGTAATCCCAAGAAATCTATCACAGATATTGCAATTGACTGCGGGTTTTCCGGTTCTGCAACTTTTGCCCGGTGTTTCAAAGATCATTTTAAGATGTCAGCCTCGGAATGGAGAAAAACAAAATAAAAAGCAATATTGGCAAAATAAAAAGCAATTCCAGTAAAATGATTACCAATCAAAGCAAAGAATTATTGTTACCCTCCACATCAATTAATTATAAAGATAAATCACAGATATAGAGGATCACTATGGAAAACGAAGAACATCTTGTGGAAGTGAAAGAGCTTTCGGAAATGACGGTAGCCTATATAAGGTATACTGGCCCTTATAAGGGAAATGCTCAATTATTTGAAGAGCTTTCTAACGAACTGTTTAAATGGGCAGGCCCAAGGGATTTACTTAATTTTCCAAAAACCTGGTTTCTTATCATATATCACGATGACCCGGATATAACGGGGGAAGAAAAACTTCGCCTTAGCGTCTGTATTACTGTTCCAGAAGAGACGGAGGTTGACGGAAAGATCGGTAAAATGGTGATTCCTGCCGGAAAATACGCCATGGCTAAATTTGAATTAAAAGCCGATGAATATGAGGGAGCATGGAATTGGGTCTATGGCAGCTGGCTGCCTAAAAGCGGATATGTACCTGATAAGCGGCCTGCTTTTGAACTTTACCCATTTGACGGTGAATCTAAGCCTAAAGAAAAAAACCGAGTGGATATCTGTATACCTGTAAAGCCAATGTGATCAAATGTGAGCAATAATAGGGGAGGAGATGTCAAAATGTTAAAAGTAAAATCAGTTATCATTGGTATTTCAGTTGTAGTGATTGTTTCTCTGTTAGTTTTCTTGGCTAACATAGGAATATTTTTCACACCCGTGGCAACTGAAATGGTAACAGGACCTTATACATTTGTTTATGAAGAATTCATAGGCGATTATAAAGAGTCCGGGGTTGTGTTTGATAGAATATATAAAGCAATGGAAGATGAAGGGATAAAGACTGAAAGGGGGATTGGTATCTATTTTGATGATCCCAAGGTGGTACCTGCAGACAAGCTTAGAAGCCATTGTGGTATTATCATTGAGGAAAAGGACTTAGATAAGGTTCCCGAGCTTGAAAAAAAATTTAAAGTTGGGCAAATCGAAAAGGCCGAAAGTGTAGTTGTGGAATTTCCGATAAAAGGCTCACTTTCTTATATGATTGGACCCATGAAATGCTATCCGGTTATGGGAGAATATGCCAATGAAAAAGGTTATAATATGACTACGACTTACGAGATTTACGACGAGGCATCAAAAAAGATACTATTTGTAATGGGGATTGTAGAATAGTATCTGGTTAGAGGGGGCAAGCGAGTTAGCCCTTGCTGCAGTTGAATACTTTAAAAAAATGCGAATTAAGGTCAGATTGATTACATTCATCGCTCCGTTGTTATCCGGTTTCGTTTCACAGAGTAATTTTATAAACAAGATACTGCAAATGTAAATGCAAACAGAATGCCCCTAATATTTCTTTTGTTTGTCTGATTGAAAAGGGGGTGTTATTGCATAATCAGGCCCGTATCAGGCCTGTTTCTCCTTAAATGGGAATAATGCAATCGCACCAATCAAATCATTCTCTCCCACTTCACCATCCAAAACAGCTATGAAGGATACATAATCCACAACCCTTCCATCTTCAATTCTGTGAATCTCTGGCCCACCCATTGCAATCGGATGCCCGAGGCCGTGACGGGCATAAAACGATTGAACTGCATAGTAATTTGGTGGTATCTCTAAAGCCTGTATCTTTATTGGTTTTATTTCCCCTGCCCCAAACTCTTTTGTCTCAGCCGAAATAATGGGTAGAAATTGAACATGTTCTCCGACATCATATTGGGCGTTAAGCACGCCAACCTCGGTTTTTCTTATAATTCTCTCCTTTTCCCGGCTAACTATCCCCACTTCTCTAAATACTTCCTCACCCTTTATCTGATAAACAGCTACCTCTTTTGGTGCTTCTTCAACCACCCTCTGGCTTACCTTATCATATGGCATCATGATGACAGCAATATTATGTTCTTTAGCATATTTCAAGATCTCTTCCGATGGCTTGCCATTAACCATCTTCGTATGAGCATCCTTTCCAATTTTTTTTGATGCATCTGAAAAGAATCTATCTGCTAAGCCCTTGATATTCAGCTCTGTTAGATCTGATCCCTCCATTCTATCTCTAATTGCCCCTAAAATGGTGTGGGATGGTCTCATACTTTCATCAAATACATAAAGTAGGTGCACTTCAGCATCTGCACTTTTTACAAGCTCTGCAGCCTTATCGACTGGCCTCCCATAAAGGGAGGGTATGTATGTTGGTACCAATATCTTTATCATTTTTACCACTTCGCCTTATTCTTATTTTATACTAAACAAGGAAATAAATCTTTATGTTTATTAACAAGATATACTCTCTCTGATATTACATACTTTTCTATCAAGGTGGAAGGTGCTTCCGATGGCACCACATTGAAACATTAAAAAGGTATTTTGGGGCATTATAGTCATTCCGACAACAAATTGCAAAAATTGTTATTGAATATTTTTTGAAGAGGTCTGAAGTCTCTTTTTTATTATCTCTATTGCATTATCCGGTCTCTTCACATGAAAAACATACGGTTTAGATAGATTCGGCCCACTATCTATAATAACTTCATATATCCTACTTCTCTCGTAGTATACCCCAAATTCGTGTTTAATAAGCTTTTTGTATTTGTTTAGCTGACTTTATTCAACTCAAACACAACTCCTTTCTAAGAAGTACCTCCAGTTCCTCGGATCCATTCTTCCCCTGCAGCCTCCAGCTAGCCAATAAAGATGCAATATACTGGTAATTCTCGCCCCACCCTCAGAACGAAACATCCGATTATCTTTCGCAAAATGACATGCCCCCGCATCGCCTGCTCTCCCGGATTATTTGTCGGTTCCATACCCGGATACAGAACGCATGTGTACCAACTTCCAAACCCGTTTCTGATGTAAGTCAAAGGCTTTTTCAACTCCTAAAATTCGCTAAATCTGTCAGCTAAATCTTTCAGTTTACCATCGGATATCGGCTTTTGATCTGTTCTCTCCTCCATATAAGGATCCCCATCAAGAAACTCTTTCAATTCATTGAAACAGACATGGATCTCTTCGGATAATCGTTTACCATTTTCCGATACCTTTATGAAATCATCCACCTTTCGTATGGGGTGTGAC
>DAOWMC010000208.1 GCA_030643285.1 Methanobacteriota archaeon
GCTGATACACCTCCGCCGCCTCCACCACCACCACCTACGGCGTATATACTACCGCTTGGACGAGATCCTGTTGAAGGTGCGCCTGCTGTTTGATCATTTACGGTCTCATTCTCTCTGTTTGTATCGTCACTATCCCCCGCAAGATCATTGTCGTTCAATGCTTCTATGTCCGCCCCATAAACACTTTCTACCTGGGTAATATCTGCGGTTCCGTCAGGACCAAAACCACCCACAAGAGCAAATATCACAGAAATAGAAGCGATAACTGCAAGGGCTATTAATGCATTTTTTAAGTTCATAGTATCCACCTCTCCTATTATAATAAATTGCTCGTTATAAGTATATAAATATATCGTTTTGCTGTACGAGTGTCGCCGCATGTCAAAAAGCTTTTTATAGGGCTGAATGTTATTTTATACCATAAAATTATCTTAAAAACGAGATGGTCCGGCATGAAAGTTTCAATGTATTATAACAACAGCGATTTACGCTTAGAAGAGATACCAGTTCCAAAGATCGGCCCTGGTGAACTCCTTGTGAAGGTAAAGGCAAGTGGAATATGCGGTAGTGATGTTATGGAATGGTATCGCATCCACAGGGCGCCTCTTGTGCTTGGCCATGAGATTTCAGGTGAAATTGCCGCTTTGGGTAAGGGTGTTGAACGCTATAGCAGTGGTGACAGGGTATTTGTCTCACATCATGTGCCCTGTAATACCTGCCGCTTCTGTCTGGCAGGTAGATTTACCGTATGTGATACTTTGCACCATACAAATTTTGATCCGGGTGGCTTTTCCGAATATATACGCGTGCCAGAAATTAACGTGGATAGAGGAGTGTTTTTGTTGCCTGACGAGATCTCTTTTGAGGAAGGGACTTTTATTGAACCTCTGGCATGTGTACTGCATGGGCAACGTATGGTACGAATAAAACCTGGCCGGAGTGTACTGGTTATCGGAAGTGGGATATCCGGTTTGCTACACATTAAGCTTGCCTTTGCCCTTGGAGCAGGTCGGATCGTGGCTACAGACATAAATGACTATAGATTGCGTGCAGCAAAGAGGTTCGGGGCAGATGCTGTGATTAATGCAGGGGAAGAAGGAGATATTTCCAAACGTCTACGTGAATTAAATGATGGTTGTTTGGTGGACCTTGTGATCGTTTGCACCGGATCGGAGTCAGTTATCGAGGGTGCGCTGAAATCCGTCGATCGTGGAGGTACTGTTCTTTTCTTTGCACCATCAAGACCGGATGTCACCATCCCATTCCCTCTAAATGATTTCTGGAGAAATGAGATAACAGTAACCACGTCTTATGCTGCAAGCCCAAAAGATATCACCACTGCAATTGAATTGATTCGGGCCAGACGTGTGGATGTCAGGGATATGATTACTCACCGTTTGAGCTTGGATGAGGCAGGTAGAGGCTTTAAACTCGTATCAGAGGCGAAGGAGTCCATAAAGGTTATTATCGAGCCGTAAAGATAATTAAAAACCCTATATTTGTATAGCCGGTGTAAAAAACCACGGATTCAAAGCTTTTAAAAAAGTTTAATCAAAACCTTGACTTTCAAAGAAATCCAAAAATGACAAATTCCCAAAAATTTTCCAATAGCAATAGCCAGTGCCAGCCTTATCAACTCTTAGTTCCCTACTAATCTTTAAGCATATTAAATTATATTCATATTAGATTTGTTGCATAATAAGCAAAAAATAAAGCCACGCATATCGATTTTAGTACTTATACCGATTCCGAGTACCCTCTTGTCGTTTCTGCCTTTATTTTGCAACAAGTCTATTATCTGATTGATGATAACTACAAATCAATTCGTAGCTTATAGAAGTTATAAGTTCTACTAAATCCAAGTATGTATCAGAGGTCCGTTAAGATCTTATTGATAACATAACTGGCTTGGCATCATTTCATGAATCACTTGAAGGTAGGTATCATAAATGAAAAGAAAGGATGGTAAAGAGACTGAAAGGAATGGTGAAGATGAAAAACTTTTAATCTTACCACTCAATGATAAATCATCCAAGAAGATATCTCAGGTCATATCAAATGACACTGCAAGAGCTATCCTCGGAGTTCTTTCTGATGAACCCCTCTCAATTTCCGATATTGCGGAAACGCTTGGTATTCCTCTGACAACCGTACAGTACAACATAGAAAAACTGATGGATGCCGGCCTTGTTAAGGTGGAGCGGACAAAGTGGAGTGAAAAATTTAAGGAAGTAAAGATATATGCACCACAGAAGAAACTTGTGGTCATCCTGCCAGAAAAGACGAGCAGGGAAGATGTTATAAGTACTTTGAGAAAGTATCTGCCAGTTGTTGGATTTGCAGCGGTTTTATCCGGAATAGTGGAGTTTTTATCAGGCGGTTTTACACCTTTGGAGGGTGCAAAAATGATGGAAAGCGAAGCTTTTGAAGAAACTGTAACGACTCCATTGTCCACGGACATACCTGAAATGGTTGAAAAGGCAGGTTCCGGTGTAAATGACGTACTCTCCGATACGGCTGGTATGGATCAGTCTCCAGTGCTCGGAACGGTGGAAAATGTCACATCTTGGGTAGGTGGTATAGCTCCAGAAATGGCCAACATTACCCCACCTCCAACGGCCATTTCAGAAGCAACTGACATCGCTTCCGAATCAAATCGCCTGCTTTTTGAAGCGGTTAATGTAACCCCGTCCCCGTCTCCGGCGGAGCTGGCAGGGGGGGCTATTGATGCGGGTGTACAAACGGACCTTTTCTCTCACATTGGTCTATGGTTTTTCCTTGGGGCTTTATCTATTCTCGCAGTTATGTTTATAGTAGAATGGTACAGGGGACGGAAAGGGCGAAATGTTAGGTGAGGTTTGTAAAAAGCAGGTTTTAGAGCTATACTTTGGATTTTTTTGGCAACTGTTTCCAAGAAAGATTTAAGTTTATTAAAAGATATTGA
>DAOWMC010000059.1 GCA_030643285.1 Methanobacteriota archaeon
CATGCCGGTAAGTAGGACCCCGCCTGTTTCACATTGCTTGTATATGTTTTTTATTGATAGAGGTGTCCTGTTTGCGTTAAATCTGAACTCAAGTGGGTTTTCCTTCACAGTCAGTGCCCCGGTGGGACATAACGAGACACAGCGATGGCAACCCGCACATTTTTCATTGTCAGTTTCGACTTCATCATATTCGGGATAGTAGACGTGAGCTTCAAAACCGCACTGCCTTACGCATACCTCACACCTTATGCATTTCTCGTCATCCCTCTCAACGATGAAATCCGGTTCAAGTAAACTAAGTGCCATTATCTTGTTCCCCCGTTATTTTTAAGTCTTCCAATCACAGGCTCCCCCGCTTTTGGAGACCACACAGTATCAGGTTTTTCACAAACTTCCCTTATTCCCGCCTCTTCACTTGATAGATATAACATATCTTTTTTTCGGGCTGCAACAAGTGGCCTCAGTTTTACACGATCGCTGAGTCCGATCATGCCGCCTGTATATCCTAAAACAATTGCAAATGGCCCGTTAACAAGGGCACTTCCATAAATCATCCTGATAGCTTTAAAAAGCTCTTTTTTTCCTTCTGGCATTCTGTCTATATCATCCCAGAAAGGTGAGGCTATTACCTTGCAGGCAATCTTTGGTGGAATTTTGTGTTTTCGTAAAAGAAGATCAAATAGGTATGCCATAACTTCCGTATCGGTCCTTAATGTACATTTGTACCCGAACATTTCAAGATACCTCATGTTTCCACCGTATGAAGATATCTCTCCGTTGTGGACGACAGACCAGTCAAGGATCGTGAAGGGATGCGCCCCCCCCCACCAGCCCGGTGTGTTTGTTGGAAATCTACCATGGGCAATCCATGTGTACGCGTCATACTCATCGAGTCTGTAAAATTTTCCAACATCTTCTGGAAAACCAATCGCCTTAAACGCGCCCATATTCTTTCCGCTTGATATAACATACGCTCCCTCAACCTTTGAATTGATATCCATTACAACGCTAACTACAAAGTCTCCCTCTTCCTTTAATTCCTCTTTTGGCGAGACAAAATAGCGACGTAAGATTGGTGGGTCGGAAATTGCAGGAATATTTCTTGTATGTATCTGCTCTTCTGATTCTACCAAAAAATTCTCTTCCAGTAATTTTTCAGTGCATTCCTTTGCCCCTATGTTATCAAACATCAGATGAAATGCATAATAATCCTTATAATCAGGGTATATCCCATATGCAGCGAAACCTCCACCAAGGCCATTTCCTGTCATGTAGATTGGCGATGGAGTTTATTATATCAACCCCACTTAGCTTCTCCCCCGCTTCATTCATTATTGCACTTAGAGAACAGCCTGAAATGTCTTTTGATTGCCATTTTACATCTTGCTGGTAAAACATTAACTCTTCACTCCAACAGCCGGCAATATATTGCCGGCTATATATATTCTATAAATAGTAGTATATAAGAGCTTGTAAAAATTTCCTTAAGCATCGTTTAATAAAATGTAATATTGAGAAAAAATTTACACGATCGGTGTAAAAATCAATTATCAAAAAGCGAGCTGGTATATATCCCGGGGCTATATTCTTCCCTTCATTAGAGAAAACGCTATAAATTCCCTTTTTTTGGCGAACAACACCGGACACGAAGATTCAGTCATGATCCTATCAGGTATGGAGCCAAACAGGAACCTGTTGAGTACCAATTTTTTGGATGGCCCACACCAGGATTACCTCTTGAATTGTTCCTTTAATTTTCTTTTCTTTATCTTACCGTCGGGAAGCCTTGGCAGTTCATCCATAAATTCAACATACTTTGGTTTTTTATATCCTGAAAGATTCTCCCCGCCAAAAGCTAAAATTTCTTCTTCGGTTGATACCTCTCCTTTTCTTAACTGTATGATTGCCATCACAGATTCGCCCCATTCCTTATCAGGGATTCCTATAACGGCAACATCAAAGATTTTCGGATGTGTGAAAAGCACCTGTTCGATCTCTGCGGGATAAATATTTACTCCACCGCTTATGATCATATCCTTCTTCCGGTCGACGACGTAATAAAATCCTTCCTCGTCCATTTTCATTATTTCGCCTTCGTCAAAGAATTTTTCCCTGTCAATCTCCCTTAGCGAGCTTTCAGTCTTCTTCTTATCTTTATAATACTTAAGCCCAATAGTGAAACTGTTCATGACATAAAGATCACCCGAGACCCCAGGTGGACATTCGTTTCCGGTTTCACCTATTAGTTTTATCACATTTCCGGGGGCAACCTGCCCCACACTTTTGTACTTCTCAGGATCTGCTAAGTAGTGTTTCGGTTTTAGAATCGTGTTGACTCCAGCATCGGAAGATCCGTAAAATTCGTAATACGCCGGTCCGAAGTATTTCACAACCTCCTTTTTAAGTTCCGGTGGGCAGGGTGCCGCCGCACATACGATTGATTTCATTGAACTTACATTGTAATCATCCTTGCCTTGGACTGACATAATTCGCTGTAGCAAAGTTGGGGCCATAAACGTGGTGGATACTTTTTCCTTTTCTATTAATTTTAGCGCCTCTTCGGGTATGAATTTCTTCATTTCAACAACAGTTCCACCCATCATACACGTTACCAGCGCAAAACCGTACGGTGCAGCATGATAAAGCGGACCTGCGGCTAAATGTATATTTGATGTTTTGTGATAATCAAAACCGTGTGAAAGAACCGTTGCTCCGGCCATCACAAGTCTCCGCTCTCTGGAGCTCAACTTCTTCTCTCCACCACCAAACATGCTAGATCCCCAGCTTGCGCCCTTTGGTTTACCTGTTGTCCCTGATGTGTACATCAACGTGCCACCAGGGCTTTCGGGCGGTTCGGGCTTTTCTTCAGATGCCCCATTCACCAGATCTTCATACAGTATCATGTCATCCGGGGCCTCTTTTCCCACAACAATAAAGTGCCTGACGTTTTCTAACCTGGGCTTTATCTCCATGATCTTATCCATGAACCCTTCATCAAATATGAGTGCTGTAGAATCTGAATTTGAGAGGATGTATGCCAGTTCATCACCTCTCAGGTGCCAGTTCACCGGCGTTGACATTCCTCCTGACATCATGGAAATGAAAACTGATTCTATGAATTCGTTTGTATTATAAAGCATGAATGCAGTGTTTTCAATTTTTCCTCCCCTCAAATCAGTTATTCCGTTAATTAATCTGTATACCCTTTCCTTTAGATCCCCATAGCTTATCCTCTTATCCCCCGAAACGATTGCGATTTTATCTTCCGGTGGTGCATCCAGTAACATTTCAGCCATATTTAAGACCCCGATATATCATTATTATTATGATTCTTATATTTTAAAGGTATTAATCTTTTGGGTTTGATATAAATTAGGTGGTGGAATAATCCGCGAAAATAGGAACTACACAGGGGTAAACTCTTGATTTATACGTTTGTTTTTGCATCAAAGCTTTTTTTTAAACGCTTTGTCTGTGTAATCTTGTGGTTATAGGGGACTAAACAAATACAAAAAAAGAAAAAAAAAGAAAAAAATGCTGAAAACCTTTAGACCCAAAATCTCAGATTATTTCGGTGGCCAGCTCCCTTCCATCCATCCGGGGATTCTTCCCGAATCCTGGGGCCCAACCAAAATATTCCATCCTGTAACTTCTTCGGTTTCTCCAGAGATTCTTGCTGCAAGGCCCGGCAGAACAAGTGTCTTATGACCCACTTTATCCTCCAATTTTATGTCCGCGCTGGTTAAGATTTCATTTACCTTTGCCGGGGTAAACTGCCCCCCTGCAATGGCTGCCTCCACACCTATACCATCTGTATTAACAACGACAATGTAACTATCAATCCCGTTTGATGATATGTCACTTTCAACCGTATAGTATGTAAGTGCAAAGTTAGTCGTTACAAATACAGGTGATTTTTCATCGGGGTTCCCTATCGCCCTGACCCCAGAATCAACCTGTACCGGTCTTCTTGGGTCAGTATAAATATTGTTATTTAGCGTCGTCTCGGGGATCGTTGAATATGGTTCCATACTGTGTAAAATCATTATGTCCGCATATTTCACAATGAACACCGATGATACGACTGTTTCCCAATATGCAGCGTTAACCGGATCTTCATTTGCCATCCATGCAGTCATTGGGACGCTCATCAGTGGTAAACCAATATCTCTCTGATCCTCGGAAATACCTGCCCGCCTTAACCGAATAAATTTGGAAAAGCTGTTGACCAACCCTTCTCCTGAAGGCTGGGTTCCCGGATCTAAAACAATATCTTCTATACCCATCTCCAAAAATGATTTAGCCAGGGATTTTAAAGTGTCTAAATTATCCGGAGCAAATACAGTAACAGGTGTTTTGTATTTTATTGCCAGTTCAGCAACTTCTTTCCAGTTCTTTTCCGTAGCAGCATATATCAGGGGATTTTTATCAGATACCTCTTCTAAACCTGCCTCTAAAACTTTAGGATCAAAAGAACATAAAATCAATGGAAAATCCGTCGTCTCGGAAACTTTCTTTACGCATTTGGCAAATTGGGCCGGATCGCCTGATGTTGAGCGAATTGCCACCATATCCAGTGTTAAAAACTCCCCCACATAAAACTTTCTAAAGTTTTGAATTGCGTTTACCCGTTCTACCAGCTCTTCTTCACCCATCGTGTCCCAAACATCATATGCCAGGGCGGTTTTGTCATAAAACGTGAGCTGATGCCTATGGAGAACATCCTCCCCACCGATCAATACTGTATTTTCCCCAGTACCAATCTTCACGAGTCTTATCTGCGGAGCCATGACCTGGGTGAGCTCCTCATATTTACCCTTAAACTTCTCGTCCAATATCGGACTACAATCTTCAATATTAAGTGTCCTTTCTATCAACTGTGCAGCAAATGCCATACATGTTGCCTCGCCACATTCGCCACAATTTGTTTTTGGAAGATATTTATAAACCTCTAACGGGCTGCTAACTTTCATCGATGCACCACATCCTATGCTATCTATTTTTTTTATTTATACTTCTATCTTTTCTTTTGAATGTATTACTGGCCGTTAAGTAGCCAGTAGATTATCACTTAAACGTCCCTTCACACATAAATTTAAAAATTAACAAAATAAAGGAGGTAGGTAAAGGGGAAGGGAATCTAAATACTTGGTATTGTAATCCCCACAAAAGATCAGATAACACCAGCTTTTCTTAACTCGTCGATCTTTTCTTTAGCGTATCCCAGCTCTTCTAAAACCTCATTTGTATGCTCTCCAAAGGAGGATGGCGGGCTTCTAATTTTTGCCGGCGTATCCGAAAGTTTTACAGGAAACGGAACGTGCCTTGTCTTTTCAATCTCCACCACCATTCCACGATGTATAACATGTGGGTCTGAGAAGGTTTCTTCGGATGTTAAAATCGGGCTGCATGGCACATCTGCATCATCCAATATCTTGACCCATTCAGCGGTGGTTTTGGTCTTTAAAACCTCTGAAAATACATCTTTTTTCTTAATTTTCTTTTTTAATTCCGGGCTGCCTGCAGCATCCCCTAAAACTTTAAAGAAGCTTTTTCTGAATTTTTCTTCTATGGCCCCAAGTGTGATGTAATCATCTTTTGTTTCATATATCCCGTAGGTGGATATGGATCCTGAGGCAAGCGCACCGCCTGCATAGGTTCCTGTCCATGAAACGACCGAGTCAATCATTGATACATCGATGTACTGGCCACGACCTGTCTTTTCTCTGGCCAAAAGTGCTGCAAGAATGGATATTACTGCAAACATGCTAGAGCCAAGATCCGCTATTGTTGTACCAGGAACAGTTGGAACCTTTCCGGGAACGTTTAAAATACCTCCGTATCCGGCATAGTTGACATCGTGGCCCGATTTATTTTTGTATGGTCCATCCTGGCCAAAACCTGAGATCGAGCAGTAAATGATTCGAGGGTTAATCTCTTTTATTATATCGTAGTCCACGCCAAGATTTTTTGTAACACCTGGTCTGAAACCTTCCAAAATGACATCCGATTTTTCTGCCAGCTTGAAAAATATATCTTTACTTTCCTCTTTCTTCAAGTTCAGTGTCATACTCTTTTTATTTCGTTGTAGGTACGGTGGTGTAGCCGCTCGGCCGGGTATCTCCACAACAAGCACATCTGCGCCGAGATCAGAGAGCATCATCGAACAGTATGGTCCGGGAAGCAATCTCGACAGGTCTAAAATCTTTACACCTTCAATTGGTAGGGTCATATTTTTCCTCCGATTTTCGATCTATATGAATAGCGGAGCAAATACCAATGCCACAATCGTCATCAGTTTGATTAATATATTCAGTGAAGGCCCGGATGTATCCTTGAATGGGTCACCGACCGTATCACCTACAACCGCATTTTTGTGTGTCTCTGATCCTTTTCCACCGAGGTTTCCTGCCTCTATATATTTCTTTGCGTTGTCCCATGCACCGCCAGCATTTGCCATCATCACTGCAAGCAAAAATCCGGTCACTATTGCTCCTGCTAAAAGCCCCCCCAACGCCTCTGCACCGAGTAACACCCCGATAACAACGGGAACTGCTACAGCTAAAATCCCCGGAAGGATCATCTCTCTAAGCGCAGCGTTTGTTGATATCTTTACACACTTTTCATAGTCTGCCTTTCCGGTTCCTTCCATAAGGCCCGGAATCTCTTTGAACTGCCTTCTGACCTCTTCAACTATCTCCGATGCAGCTCTTCCAACCGCACCCATTGTTAGTGCTGAAAAGACAAAGGGTAAAAGACCGCCTATGAAAAGACCTATCATGACAATTGGTTTTGTTATGCTTATTGAATCAAGCTCCACACGTTGAGTATATGCTGAAAACAAGGCGAGCGCGGTTAGTGCCGCTGAACCTATAGCAAAACCCTTCCCTATCGCAGCGGTTGTGTTACCAACAGCATCTAACTCCTCTGCCTTTTC
>DAOWMC010000197.1 GCA_030643285.1 Methanobacteriota archaeon
CATGTTTTCACAAGGATTGGAGGGGGTATGGAGGAATATGATGAGATAAACGGGGTTCATTATCAGCGCTGCGCACATGACTTATCATACGGCATCGTTCATCAGATGGACCGTATGTGTGATGCGATGGTTGATAGATTCAATCACGTCGAGGATGTTTTTGGAAAATTTGACATATTACATGCTCATGACTGGCACCCTGTTATCGGCCTTAATGAGTTAAAAAGAACTAAGGGGTTACCTTATGTATTCACATTCCACAGTACAGAGTGGGGAAGAAATGGAAATTACCATTCGGGTTCAATGGTATATAGAGATATATCACATAGGGAGTGGCTTGGAGGTTACGAGTCATCAGAGGTCGTAGTAACATCTGAAAATCTTAAAAATGAGGTAAAACACATCTATCAGATTCCTGATTACAAGCTAAACATCGTACCAAATGGCATTTTTCCGGGAACAATGCGAAAAAGAGTGAATGCTGGCAAGATAAAGAAGAACTGGGGGATTCACCCGCTTGCTCCGATGATACTATATGTAGGGAGGATGGAACATCAAAAGGGTCCTGATCTGCTTGTAGAGGCAGCCCCACATGTTATAAATCATAGATGGGATACAAGGTTTGTATTTGCAGGTGAAGGTGGTTTACGCCCTGTGTGCGAGTACAAGGCTGAAAAACTCGGTGTTTCCCACGCCTGCGATTTTGTGGGATACGTAAATAACGATGACCTGGTATATTTACTAAATGCCTGCGACATCTTCTGTATGCCGAGCCGAAATGAGCCCTTTGGAATTGCCGCATTGGAGGCATGGGATGCCGGAAAGCCAGTAATAGGAACAGAAGCCGTGTCAACAATCGATAACTTTGTGAACGGGCTACAAGCATATATCTACCCCGAATCCATAGCATGGTGTATCAATAACGTAATTGATAGGCCGGATGTTTTAAGGGAAATGGGAAAGAAGGGTAGAAAAGATGTGGAAAATATTTATCGTTGGGAAAAGATTTCCAACCAGACAGTGGATGTTTACCGAAAGGCCCTAAATAACAACCACTAAACCTCCCCTTTTTTGCGCTAAAAACACAAAGATTTTACCTTCATATAATCTTAAAGAATTAGAGTTAAAATTAGTGAATGTGGTAGAGGGAAAATGGCTGAAGAACCGGTTCAGATATTGGTTTTGATGGCTAAACGTGGTGAGATAGATCCTTGGAATATCGATATAATCGATGTAACAGACAAATTTCTAAAAAAAGTAGATGAGATGAGGGAGCTGGACCTTAGAATCACCGGTAGGACCCTTTTTTATGCAGCAACACTTCTTCGGATTAAGGCAGAAAGTTTAGAGGGTGAATGCAATGAGAGTAAACCAGAGGATGATTCTGATATTGAGGTGGAATTACCTGATGATGGATATGAGAATGATGAAATTCATCCAGAATACCCTGTTTTGATACCAAAGATTAAGAGAAGATTAAAGCGTCCTGTGACTTTGGATGAGCTGATCGGTGAACTTAAAAAAGCAGAAAAGGTCGAATACCAACGGAAAAAGCGCGATATTTTAAAAGAGCAGGATAAAATAGTAACAGAAGATCTTATCAAGATTGCATATGATGAGAATATTGAAGAAACTATTGATGAGATGGAATCCAGACTGGAGGGGGAATTTGAAAAGGGTGATTGCGTTCTTTTTTCCAATCTTATCAAAGGCACATCGAACATAATAACAACGTATATATCCCTGCTTTTCCTTGCGTCAAGGAAAAAGATTTATTTGGAACAGGAGGAGTTGTATAGCGAGTTATATATAAGGAGAAAAGAAATTGGAGAAAGTTGAAAAGGCGGGGGATAAAAAAATTATGGAGGCGGTTCTTTTTGCCTGCGGGGGTCCTGTAGGCCTGGATTATCTTTCTAAATTGATATCGAGGCCAATCGAATATGTGGAAAGTTTAATCTCGGAGCTCATATGTGATTATAGGGATAGGGGTGGTGCAATCGAAATTGTTACTATGAATGAGCGATATCTAATGCAGGTTAAACAAGAATATGTCAATTATATAAAAGATCTGGCCCCGCGGGAAATTGAAGCGCCCGAACTAAGAACACTCTCGGTGATAGCGTATTACCAACCGATAATACAATCAGAGGTTGTTTCAATCAGGGGTAATAAAGCGTATTCCCACATAAAAGAGTTGGAGCGGCAGGGTTTTATCGTTACAAAAGCAAAAGGGCACACAAAACTGATAGAAACCACAGATAAGTTCGAAGAGTATTTTTGGCAGGGTGATAAAAATGATCAGTATAGCGATACCAAAAGGTAGTTTGGAAGAACAAACACTTCTTCTGTTTAAACAGGCGGATTTGGAAGTTAAAAAAACGAGAAGAGATTATAATCCAATAATAGATGATCATAGGATAGGCAAGGTTAAGATACTTAGGCCACAGGAAATCCCGATCTATGTTGAAGATGGATATTTTGATGTAGGGATTACCGGAAATGATTGGGTCCGTGAAAATGGATCAGACGTTATCGAAGTGGCGGAACTGCCTTACAGTAAACAGGGCGCTGGAAATGTAAGGATCGTCATAGCAGTCCAGGTTGGTCTTGATATAGAAGGTGTTGAGTCGATAAAACCACATAGCAAGGTCACCACAGAGTATCCCAACATGACAAAAAGATTCTTTGAGGAATTGGGGATACCAGTCAAGATATTCTTCTCATACGGTGCCACAGAAGCCAAGGTTCCGGATTTAATGGACGTTGTTGTTGATATAACCGAAACGGGCTCAACACTACGTAAAAATGGCCTTAAAATTATTGGCACGGTTATGGAGTCAGAAACAAAATTTATTGCAAACAAGGAAAGCTGGAATGATCCTGAAAAGAAAAATGCGATATGTGAAATCAGAACACTGCTTCTGGGCGTAATAGATGCAAGGGGAAAGGTGTTACTCAAGATGAATGTCCCTTTTAATAGGCTGGATGAGGTAATAAATGCCCTTCCCGCAATGAAAAATCCAACTACATCAAAGCTATATGGAGTTGATTACTATGCCGTTGAGACCGTAGTTGAAAAGAGAGGTGTTAACGTTTTGATTCCAAAGCTAAAAAGCATGGGTGTCGAGGATATTTTGGAGCTGAATATATCAAAGATTGTCGGTTAGGCTAAAGCGATATTTCAG
>DAOWMC010000007.1 GCA_030643285.1 Methanobacteriota archaeon
GGCAGGAAATGAGATTTTGAGTATAAGGGGGATTTTTAACGGAACCTGTAATTATATCCTGACAAGAATGGCAGAAGATGGATTACCATATGATAATGTTATCTCCGAGGCCCAGGAATTAGGGCTTGCGGAGACCGATCCGACATACGATGTTGATGGAATAGATACCGCGGCAAAATTGGTTATACTTGCAAATTCAATTTTTGATATGGATGCCGTATACAATGATGTGAGTGTCGTCGGCATACGAGATATCACAGTAGAATCGTTAAAACTGGCCCACGAAGAGGGTTACGTTGTTAAACTTATAGGGGAAGTGAAAGAAGGGGTTCTGGAAGTTGCGCCACGTTTGGTTCCAAAAGGACATCCGCTTGCATTAGGCGGTACCCTGAACGCAGCCTCCATACAGACTGACCTTGCCGGAGAGATAACTGTTACTGGTAAAGGAGCTGGTTCCATTGAAGCTGCAAGTGCGATTGTTAGCGATCTGGCCGAAATTTCAAAAAGAATTGATTGACAAATGCCACATAAATGTACGAAATGTGAGGAAATTTTTAGAAGTGGGGATAAAAGGATTTTGAGTGGATGCCCGAAATGCGGGTGGAACAAGTTTCTTTTCATATCCGAAGAAGCGGCTAAAGCCGAGCTATTTGAAAAAAATGAAAAAGAGATATTCGATGAGTTCGATAAGATTGAGGAAAAGCTTAAGCAGGAGATTATATCGGTAGAATCCGATGAGAGGGATGAAGATCGGATCGAAAGCGTTCGCATATTAGGGCCTGGTATGTATGAACTGAATATTAAGACACTGCTTGAGCGAAAAGAGATCGTTATGGCCATGAAAGAGGAAGGTAAATATGTTATTCATTGGCCATCTGTTTTTGGTAAGAAACCAGAATAACCCATCGATATGGTTTTGAAAAATTATATAATATCTTTTTCAGAGAGCTTGTTCAGTATCTTTTCGACCGCTTCTTCCCGTAAATCTACCTCTTCGGATAGTTGACGTATCGAGATGGTGTCCTCGCCCACAATATAGTACATAACACTTCGCTGCTCATAATCATCCAGCTCTCCTATGATGCCGTATGTTTCCTCAAGTATTTTTTGCTTGATCTGAGACAGGTACAATCTCCGCTCTTCCAGTTCCCCCATTGACCGGTTAACATCTTTTAATAGCTTTGAAAGGTCTTTTAATCGATTTAAAGAGCCTTTTAGTTTCAATAGGTTATTACATTTATCTTCAATACCTTTGAATGCCCTGCCAGCTTTATCACTTAATTCGCCCGATGTTTGCAGTTTTACATCAAATAATCCAGGGCCAATATCCACCAGAACTGAAAATTGTCGGTTTGGTATGGTGTAGTATGTTCGTGGGGGACCTGCCGCACTCTTCCCCTCAAATGTTTCGGCAAATCCGGCATCTTTCAAAGCCTTAAGATGTTTTGTAACCGACTGTTGGCTAATTTTTAGCTCTCTTGACAGTTGAAGGGGATAATGGGCTTCCCTTGATATCTTATATAATATTCTGCGTCTAATGGGATTCTCAATCATCCGAAGTAAAACATCGATATCTTTTTTCTCTCCCATATGTACACACCTTTTATATCAATTAAAAGTTGTTAACCTTTTATTGTTATTACCTATTATATATGTTTTGAAGCTATATAAAACTATACAAGACAGGGTTTTGTTAACTCCTAAAGCAAGGGTAAGGGAAAGTTTTATATTGTTGGCATAAACAACATGTAAGGTATGACAGATAGAAGGGATCGCTTTTTACACGCCCAAAATAATTGAAAAGACAATAAACATTTTTGACACAACGCTAAGAGACGGTGAACAGGCTCCCGGAACTTCTTTTACGCCTGAAGTTAAATTGATCATCGCAAGGCAGTTGGATAAGCTCGGAGTTGATGTCATAGAAGCAGGCATGCCGATTATCTCAAAAGAAGAGCGTGATTCGATTAGAGATATTTCAAAAGAAGGTCTGAATGCAAAGGTATGTGGGCTTGCAAGGCTGGACAAGATGGATATTGATTACTGCATTGATTGTGATGTTGAGCTGGTTCATCTGTTTGTTTCAACCTCGGATGTTCAGATCGAACACACGATAAAAAAGAGTAAGAAAGAGATTATTGACCTGGCTGTAGAACACATAGAATATGTAAAAGATCACGATTTGTTGTGCCTTTTCTCGGCTATGGATGCAACAAGATCCGACCTGAATTATCTATGCAAGATTTACGGGGCGGCTGAAGGGGCAGGTGTGGATACGATAAACATCCCGGACACAGTAGGTGTAATGGTGCCTTCAACGATGAGAAATCTGATTTTGCCAATCTCCGATTCGGTGAATGTCCCAATTGATGTTCACTGTCACAATGATTTTGGACTTGCAGTTTCAAATTCGCTTTCCGCAGTCGAATCCGGGGCCACTCAGGTTCAGGTAACAGTAAATGGAATCGGCGAGCGTGCCGGAAATGCTGACATTTCTGAGGTAGTTATGAGCCTTCATTCGATCTACAATGCGAAAACCAAAATAAAGACTGAATACATCGTTGAAACCTCCAAACTTGTTGAGCGGTTCACAGGTATGCGTATACTTCCAAATAAGCCAATAGTTGGGGAAAATGCATTTTCACACGAGTCCGGAATTCATGCACACGGTGTTATAAAAAACAGTGAGACATTTGAGCCGGGTATCATGACACCTGAGATGGTTGGGCACAAAAGGATGATTGTTCTTGGAAAACATGCAGGACGACACTCCGTAAAGCAAAAATTGGGTGAGATTGGCATCATAGCAGCACCCCAACAGTTGGATGAGGTACTGCTAAGGGTCAAAGAATTGGGTTCGAAGGGAAAGAAAGTTACAGACGATGATCTGTATACAATTGCGCAGGTTGTAATCGGAGAGATCGCAAAAGAGCAGCAGATGGTTGTGCTTGATGAACTATCCGTGATGACAGGGAATAAGTTGACATCTACGGCCGTCATAAAAGCAAAAGTCAAAGATGAGGAGCGTATTAAATCACAGACAGGTGTTGGGCCTGTTGATGCAGCCCTAAAGGCAGTTCAGTCGCTGATAAAAGAGTTTGCAGTTATCAAGCTAATGGAATTCAGGATAGAGGCCATTACCGGTGGTTCTGATGCTCTGGCAGAAGTTATTGTCGGTGTTGAAGATGAAAGTGGAAATGTTATAACGGCAAAAGCAGCTTCTGATGATATTGTGATGGCTTCCGTACAGGCACTTATAAATGCGATCAACCGGCTTATGACGGTAAAGGTTTAAGAGGTGCTCCTTCCTCTTTCTTTATTTTTGGATTTGATCTTTTCCTAAAATTATTATTTTAATCATTAATATGGAAAGAGTTATGCTGGGCATTTTCTAATATTTAAAAAGTGTGTGAAAGATTGGATATTTATCAGGATGCAGTTCCTATGGTGATGTCGTGGGAAGACGAGCTTGAAAATAATATTTGTACAATTGATCAACTTAAAGAATATACGGAATTAACCGAAAGGGAAGCGCGGCGATTATCAAGGGTCATAGAAAGGCACCCTATGAGCATTACAAGATACTATATGTCTTTGATTAATTGGGATGACTCCAATGACCCCATCAAAAAGATGGCTGTTCCTTCCGAAGGAGAGTTAAACCTATCAGGGTCCTATGATACAAGTGGCGAGCTTAAGAACACAAAGATACCGGGCCTTCAACACAAGTACCCGCAAACAGCATTGATCTTAGCAACAAACAGATGCGCCACCTATTGTAGACACTGTTTTAGAAAAAGACTTATCGGTCTTCCAACCGAAGAGATTCTCAGTAGATTTAATGATGCTGTAGAGTATATAAGGAAGCATACAGAGATTAATAATGTGCTTATAACAGGTGGAGATCCCTTTGTTTTACCAACAAAGGTCCTAACAGAATTCTTGGAGAAACTTTCATCGATTTCCCATCTGGATTTCATAAGATTCGGAAGCAGAATTCCAGTAACATTTCCGGATAGGATCTCAGAAGATGAAGAGCTATTAAATTTGCTTCAGGAAAAGTCACTTAAGAATAAAAAAATATATGTTGTAACTCATTTTAACCATCCAAGAGAGATTACCAAAAGGGCCATTGACGCGGTTGATTCGCTAATTTCTTCGGGTGTTGTAATGGATAATCAGGCTGTGTTACTCAATGGCGTGAATGATAATTCGGGGGTTTTAGCAGAATTACTAAATAAACTTGTCGGGATCGGTGTTAATCCATACTATATCTTCCAGTGCCGTCCCGTAAAGAGAGTTAAACATAATTTTCAGGTTCCATTGTGCAGGGGATACGAAATTGTTGAAGGGGCAAAAAAGAAGCTTAATGGCCATAGCAAAAGGTTCAAGTATGTCATGTCTCACCGGTCGGGGAAGATAGAGATGGTTGGGACAATGGAAGACCGGATCTATTTCAAATACCATCAGGCAAAGGCCCCTATGAACCAGGGAAAATTCTTTTATAAAAAGTTGAATGAAACGGCTGGATGGCTGGACGAACTTGAATAAGTAAATGCCTTGGGGAAAATTATAAAGAATAGTAAGTGCTTTTTTGTAGCCTGGCTCGGCCTTATATAAGAATCCTGTATATCCATAAAAGTTTCCAAATTATTATTGTTGCTGGATTGCCAATACTTATTTATAGATAAACGACCAATAGATGAGCAATGCTTGTTAAGAAAGTTATAAGTGAAGAGATGATAACGCTTGCAGAAGTTAATGAAATATTAAATGATGTTAAAGACAGGCAAAATGCAGATGTAGAGATGGTATATGAAAAACGAAAAGCAATTGCTCATGCAAATAAATACGTCAAGATAAAAGTAGAGGATGCACGTAAGATTGTAAAAGCGCTATTAAAGCTTGAAAAGATGAAGCCTGAGATAGCGATAAAAATCGCAGATATTATTCCAGAATCAAAAGATGAGCTCAAGACCATATATGCAAAAGAGAGGTTCACGCTCACAAAGGAAGATATGGACAATATTTTAAATATCGTTTCAAAGTATAGTTAATTGATATTATATAGATCGGGGTTGAGTCGAGTAGCATGAAACTTGGAGACGCAAGGAGGGAAAAGGAAGAGTATGCTTGGGTCTTGGACTATTTGCCATACGGGTACACGAATGATAAACGCCCTGTTTACCAGAAAAAACCTGTCGTTCAGTTGGTCGGGGAGAAAAAGTTTGCGTTGATTGAAGCGATACCAAAGCAGAACAAGGTGTCGCAATCTCAGGAGCGGCTCTATATTGGTGATGGTGAAAGGGATATGATAGATCACGTAAAAAAGCACCTCACTTATGATGAATTAACGCATGGAGCCAAAGTTGAGTTACCTTATGTCTTAGAAAAGATTGTAATTGAAAATGAAAAGGACCTCCTTTCCATGTATAACGAATCTTATGCGATAACAACCAGACTGCACATGCTTGAGCTACTTCCGGGAATTGGAAAAAAGACGATGTGGGCCGTTCTCGATGAACGTAAGAAGGGCGATTTTGAAAATTTCAAAGACCTGATGGATCGGGTTAAAGGTATGCATCATCCTGAAAAACTTATTGCAAGAAGGGTAGAAGAAGAACTGCAGGATGATCACATCAAGTACAGGATATTTACATCGCATCAAGGTACCTGAATGGATTTAAAGACTCAAAAGATGTATGAGGCTTTTTTTGCCCTTGAAGACCTTAGAGAGATCCTACGCCAGACATCTCCTGATCACAGATTTAATGACGAACAGCAAAAAGATTTTGATGGGGTTCTGGACCGGATAAATTCAATCATTGATGAAATACGAAGTAACAAAGGAAATTATAACCTAAAATACATCTCCAAAAATATAGAGATTAGAGATAAAGAAGAATGCTTCATAAATATAGGTCCGATCCAGGCTGGAGGTAGGTTAACGAATGAAGCAAGAAAGGCAGTTATAGCATATGGAGATGGATATTCAGTTTGTGATCAATGTCTTTCTCCATTCAGACTTGACTATTTAAAAAAGCCTCCTGTCGGCGAGTTTTGCGAAGAGGTGGCCGGGTTTTTAGGGATGGATGTGGCAAGGGTTGTCAGGGGTGCAAGAAATGGTTTTCAGATCGTGACAAATGCTTTACTTGATAAGGGCGACATCGCACTTGTCTCAAGCGCGGCCCATTACAGCGTCTGTCTGGCCATAGAGTCTGTTGGTGCTATCTGGAAAGAGATACCGTTAAATGAAAGTAACGTTGTAACGGAAATAGAGACAGCAGAAAAGATCGAGGCCGTAAAAGAAAAAGAAGGGGTATTGCCAAAACTTATTGCAATCTCACACTTTGACTACCTGTTTGCAAATGAGCATGATGTGCAGGGCATAGCGAAAGTTTGTAAGGAATATGAAATACCTTTTCTTTACAACGGAGCATACACGGTTGGCATAATGCCTGTTAATGGGAAAAAGATTGGTGCGGATTTTGTTGTGGGATCCGGTCATAAGTCAATGGCTTCACCTGCACCCTCTGGAATTTTAGCAACAACTGACGAGTTTAAAGACACAGTATTTTCAACAACAGCGCTTCAAGGCGATATCACCAAAAGGAAATTCGGTGTTAAGGAGACCTATCTTTTAGGTTGTACGGTTATGGGTGCCCCTTTAATTGGTATGATGGCGTCTTTTCCGACTGTAAAAGAGCGGGTTAAAAACTGGGACGAAGAGGTTAAAAAATCAAACTTCTTCATCGATGAGTTATTAAAAATTGAAGGCTCAAAAGTGGTATCCGAGATGCCAAGAAAGCACACGCTAACCAAGGTAGACACAACAGATTCATTTGATAAAATAGCAGGCACACATAAGAAAAAGGGTTATTTTTTCACAAGCGAACTTAAAAAGAAGGGTATAGTTGGGATATTTCCCGGGGCTACAAGAGAGTTCAAATTGAATGTGTACGGACTCAGCTGGGACAAGATCCGGTACCTCGCCGATTCATTTAAGGATATCGCAAGAAAATATGAACTTGATGTGAAGTGAAGTGACTGACCCAATATTAACGGCGGATGAACTTGAAAGGTATAGCAGGCAGATAAGGATAAAAGGATTTGGAAAAGAGGGGCAGGAAAAGATAAAAAAGACTACTGTTTTTGTTGCAGGAGCAGGGGGGCTGGGCTCTCCGGTTTCAATATACCTGGCCGCAGCAGGAATTGGAAGGTTAAAGATCGTTGATAATGATAAAGTGGACCTGAGCAATCTGAACAGGCAGATCCTTCACTGGAATAAAGATATCGGAAAGAAGAAATCTGTATCTTTTAAGGAAAAAATATCAGGGCTAAATCCTTTTGTGGAAGTAGACACCATCCATGAGACCATAGATGAAAATAACGTATTTGAACTCGTTGATGATTGTGACGTGATTGTTGACGCCATGGATAACTTTTCCACAAGATACCTTCTCAACCGGGCTGCCATCGATAAGAAAATTCCTTTCATCTATGGGGGGGTATATGGCTTTGAAGGCAGGGTAATGACAACAATCCCAAAAGAGACTGCTTGCCTGAGATGTGTATTTCCAAAAGCACCACCCAAAGAAACTTTTCCTGTTATAGGTTCTGCACCAGGTGTGGTAGGTTGTATTCAGGTTTCAGAGGTGATAAAGTATGTGGTTGGGCTTGGAGAGCTACTAAAAAACAGGCTTTTAGTATATGATGGCCTGTCCTCTACGTTTACTGAAATTAAGGTTAAAAGAAATGAGAAGTGTGAGGATTGTGGAAAAGCCTGATAATAGATGTGGATAACGGCGATTTGATATAACAAATTTCACGATTTGGATTTTTTATCACCCATCATCTGCGAAAACCAATCCTGGTCCTGGCTGATACCCGCCTGAGTTTGCCCATAGTTCTGTCCAGCATTTTGCCCGATAATAGTTTCTACTTTCGGGGCATACATCTCCAACCCGTCACTAACAATATTCATTCTTCTTTTGCGATAACCAGCCGATATTATAAGGATGGATACGGGGATAGCTACCAGAAGGATAAGTAAGGATATAAGATCACCTGTAATCATATTTTTAGCATTGGTAAGGCCAGAAACACCACTGGTTATAATTGTATAACCTTCAGTCACCTGGTACATCTCAATGCCATCCTGGTATACGATCTTAATTTTTATCGGAAATGATTCGGGGGCATCTTTTTTAATATTCAATTCAAATACTGCGGTGCTATAATCTTCAGCTTTTATGTATCCCAGGTAAGCAGTTGGTGTTTTGTCAATGTACAGGTTATCCTCTATGTCCACACGTACTGATTTGGCATCATTTTTACCATAGTTTCTTATAGAAACCATAAGCTTTGTTGGTTTGCCAGGCTGAATTTCGGGGGGATCGGCTGACACACCCACAACGGTGAGCTCGGCTTTTGGGACCACCCTCACGCTTATATATTCGGTGGAATCCCCACCATTTTCTGAGGAAATATAGATTGGAATTATGTAATCTCCACCGTCCTTATTCTGGCCAGCGGATAGCTTAAACGTTACATCAGCGCTACCGCCGGGATTTATATCTCCCAGGGCAAATCTCGATCCGGAATCAACTACTGTAAAATGTGGTAAACTTACAGTTTGGCCATCATCTGAATTTATAACCAAAGCAACATTTTTTTCAATCTTTTTTCCGACATTGGTAACCGTTAGGTCTATTTCCTTGGCAGATCCCGGCGCCATAACCGTATCTGAAACTTTTTCTATGATTACGTTTGAAGGTTTTTTTACGACCTGTATGGATATTGTGGTTAACATCTCCTGAACAATGGTACCATTTGTTCCTGTAGTATCATTAGTGCCGTTAGTTCCATCACTTATAGTTTCCAAACCCTTATATCTTGCTATCACATCTAAATTGTAAAGTCCTTCCTCTGCGGTAGATGCTGAGAATATTGAAAACTTAACCTCTTTACTTTTTCCTGTGGGGAGTCTTTCGATACCTGCTGACCCTTCCAATATACCTATATTTTCAGAAGAGCCGCCAGATAGCGGATATGGGGATTCGTTTCCCTGATGAACAAGCTGTATCGATATGTCATTTGTTTCGGGTCCATAGTTTGTTATTGTTATGTACATATCAGTTGTTTCGCCTGGTGATAGAGGTATTTTATCAAATGTAACATCACTGGTGCTCAGTGCAAAAGCCGCAGGTATAGCCACAACCATGAATAGTACCATAATCAATGTGATAGTACCAATATATACACATCCCTTCATTTTACTCATCTCCTTTACTATGCCATTAAGAAAGCCGTTTATCTGTCCGTATATTTAACCCTTATGCCCATGGTACTTAAGTCTTATCTCTGGTTTTTTTTATTAATTCGGTTTAGTGCGCACACAACTTTTTTATTTTGCTCAGGTGTTCCGACCGTAATTCTAATCAAAGAATCTCCGGCACCCCTGAAAGAAGAACAATCACGCACAATTATTCCGTCCTCAAGTAGCCCCGATACAACTTCTTTTGATTTTAATGGCGAGACATCAACCAAAACAAAATTTGCCTGTGAGGGGAAGACCTTAAAAGAGATATTTGACATTAAAAAAACCCTGCCTTCTCTGGCAAGTATAACTGTCTGATTTAAATACTCTTCATCTTTCAAAGCTGCTATGCCGGCAATCACACCCATCTGATTAACACCAAAAGGCTGGTTGACCTTCATGTATTCTCCGAAGATCCAATCAGGAATTATCGCATAACCAATCCTTAGCCCCGCCAGACCAAACGCCTTTGAAAATGTGCGGGTTACAATCAAATTATCATATTTTTTAACCAAAGGCGAAACAGATGAATCTGTGAACTCTACATAAGCTTCATCGCAAACAACGATACAATTCACTGATTCCACAACCATTCGCACTTCCTCTTCGCTCATTATGTTTCCCGAAGGATTATTCGGGGTACACAAAAAGATTATCTTTGTTCTATCAGAAACCGAATCTATCAACCTATCCACAGGCACAGTAAAATCCTTATCTCTGCTTAGAAACTTTGGTACACCGTTGCTTATTCTCGTGATTAGCTCATAGAATGAAAAGGTGGGCGTTGGTATTATTGTCTGGTCACCTTTATCAATAAACAGGCGTACAATTGTATCCAATACGCCGTCCCCCCCGTTTCCAATAACAATATTGTTCACAGGGTATCCGACATATTTTGAGATTGCTTCCCTCAGGTCGGGAGAGCAGACTTCGGGGTAGATGTGTAATTCCTTTAGGTGCTTAACTATTACATCTGCCACCTTCGAACTAAGCCCAAGTGGACTCTCGTTAGAGCTAAGTTTTACAAGTTCGTCCTGATTGAAATTTAACTTCCTTGCCACTTCCTGTATCGATTTTCCGGGGACATATTCCTTTATCTCGGATAACGACTCCCTCAGTTTTATGATTGTATTTTCCCCCTTATGAAATCAGGCATTAATGGTGCTTTGTCCCAAAACCCATTATCTTTTGGGTATGAGATAACCGGAAAAATAGGAAAAATAAGCAGCCTGAATGTAGATCCAGGTGCATATTATGATTGTTTTAGTTTTTAGTCTGCGGTTATTACCCTGGCATCAGCAACAATAACAGAATCCTTATATGCAAAAACCGGGTTCAAATCGAGTTCATCTATCTCAGGATGATCCAAAACGAACTTGGAGACATTCATAAGTAGATCCTTGACCTTTTTTATATCCACTGGATCCGTACCTCTGTATCCCTGCAGAAGCGGATAACCTTTTATCTCTTTTATCATTTCGTCTGCATCCCTTTCTTCGATTGGAACAATACGGAATGATACATCCTTAAGGATCTCTACAAAGACTCCACCAAGTCCAAACATCAAAGCAGGGCCAAACTGTGGATCTTTTGTCATACCAACGATAATCTCCACCCCGGTGTCAGCCATCTTTTGGACACCTATACCAACAATGTTTTCGGAAACTTTCCCTGCGTTTTCCATTATTTCATCATACGCTTTCTTGAGCTCCCCCTCGTCTCCTATGTTCAGTTTTACACCACCAATATCTGATTTGTGGATTATATCAGGTGATAAAACTTTTAACGCTACCGGAAAACCAATCGATTTGGCTAATCCTATTGCCTCATCTTGTGTTTTTGCAAGCGAACAGCCGGTTGTAGGTATATTAGCCTGCTCCAATAGCTCTTTTGACTCGTGTTCCATCAGAAATTTACCCATAATAATACCTCATCACTTCTTTATTATCCTATTTAAAATATTGGAACATATTCATAAATGTTTGGATATTAAATTGAGTCGTTACTACTCCGGACTCAACTCACTGCCGATGGGGCCAATTGCCCTGATTTCCTCCACAAAACCAAGTACCACTTCTGCAAATCTCGCTCCTTCAGCAGCCGAAATCCATTCCACGCGCAGTCTTTTAACATCAAAACCCAGGCCACCAAGAACATTCTTTAAAACACCGATCCTCTGCTCTGCATCCTGGTTCCCATAAATATAGTGACATTCACCCATCTTACATCCGGCAACAAGCACGCCATCGGCACCCTGTTCAAAAGCTTCCAGTATAAACTTTGGATCGACCCTGCCAGCGCATAAAACTCTTATTATCCTCACATTTGTTGGATACTCTATTCTGAGTGATCCCGCAAGATCCGCTGCCCCATATGAACACCAGTTACATAAAAATGCGATTATGTAGGGGTATTCACTCTTTGGGAATGCGGCTTTTATCTGGGCGTTTATCTGGTTATCTGTGAAATTTCTCATCTCTATTGCCCCGGTCGGACAGGCCGCAGCACAGCTCCCGCAACCCTTACAGGAAAGTTCGTCTACCGTAATATTTTTACCATCGATTTTTATATTTTCGAACTTACAAACCTCCACACAGAGCCTGCAGTAATTGCATCGTTTTTTATTTATGTGGGCACTCATCGGATCTATCTCAATCTCTCCCTTAGAAAGAAGCGCCTGAGCCCTTGATGAAGCTGCATATCCCTGGGAGATTGAGCTTTGAATATCCTTTGGCCCACATGCACATCCAGCCAAGAAAACACCACCGATCTGGGTGTCGATTGGCTTCATCTTGATATGGAACGGAGCAAAAAAACCATCAGGGTTCTTTGCCAGGTTTAAAACATTTGATATTTCTAAAGAACCTTTTGAAGGAACCAAACCATTAGCCAAAACAACCATATCAAAATCATCCTTATATATCTCCCCCATTAACGTGTCCTCATATGATAAAGAGAGGTTTTTCCCACCCACCTCGTCTGATTCTTCAACTGAAGACACCCTTGCCCGAACGAACTTTATTCCGGCCTTTTGTGCTTTTATATAATATTCCTCATAGCCTTCACCTGATGCCCTTATATCCGTATAGAATATTGTGATATCAGACTCATGATACTGTTCACACATAAGATATGCATTTTTAATCGAAGCCATGCAGCATATCGAAGAGCAGTATAAATTTGTATTTATATCTCTTGAGCCTACACAGAGGATAAATGCAATCTTTTTTGGGATATTTTGATCAGAAACTCTTAAAACCTGTCCCATTGTTGGCCCCGAAGCACAGAGCATTCTTTCAAATTCGATATTTGTCACGACATCGGGGAAAATACCATAGCCGTATTCTTTTTTAAGCGAAGCATCAAAAAGATCATAACCAGTGGCAATGATTATTGCCCCAACATCAACATCAATTTCTTCCTCTTTCTGGTAATAGTCGATTGCATCAGCTTCACAGACCTCTTGGCAAAGCTTACATCCAACGCAACTATCGGGGTCTATCGTGGCACAGAGAGGAATTGCCTGGGGAATGGGAAGATAAATTGCCTTTCTCCCACCTACTCCAAAATCAGATTCGTTTGGGACTTCAATCTTGCAAACTTCGGCACATATATCTATACATCCTTTACATTTGGCCTCATCCACATATCTTGGTCTTTTTCTTATCCTTACCCTGTAGTTTCCGATATTTCCATCCACGGAAGCGACATCCGAATTTGTAAATAACGTAATATTTTCATGGGTCTGAACCTCAACCATCTTTGGTGCTAAAACACAGATCGAGCAATCATTAGTCGGAAAGACCTCATTAAAAAGTGCCATGTATCCACCTATGGAAGGTGCCCGCTCAACCAGAAAGACGTTAATACCCGACTCTGCCAGATCCAGAGCAGCATGGATTCCTGCGACTCCTGCACCAACAACAAGCACATCCTTTTTGACAGGGACACTTATCTTTTTAAGTGACTTTAGCTTCTCTACTTTTGCTATCCCCATCCGGATCAGGTCTTTTGTTTTCTGTGTTGCAAGCGCTTTATTTTTTGAATGAACCCATGAACACTGCTCTCTTATATTTACCATCTCTAAGAGGTAAGGATTAAGCCCAGCATCCTCGATACATCTCCTGAACGTTTTTTCATGCATTTTTGGAGAGCATGAAGCAACAACAACCCGGTCGATCCCGTTTTCTCTAATATCTTCTTTGATGACCCCCTGCCCAAAATCAGAGCAGGCATAATCCAGCTCCTTTGCAAGGGATAAATTATCAAGCTCCCCAAGGTACCTGAGTACCTCATCTATGTCAACGAAGCTTGCAATATTAAGTCCACAGTGACATACATAAACACCTATTCCCATTTAGCAACACTCCAACCCTAATTAACCTCAAGTCTTTCACATATTTTTGCAAGCTCATTTAGCTGATTGGAAAGCTTCTGTGCCCAGACTGTGATATAAAGACCAAAAGAAAGCCTGTTTGGATCTATACCTCTATCCAAAAGCATTCTTTTTGCACGCTCCACATTTTCGCATGCAATCCTCACCGTGTCAGGGTGAAATATTGTACTTCCAGATTCAGGCTCTCCTATGAAAATACCAGAAGCACCCAGATCAAATGTTTCCAGTATAATTTTGGGTGTGATCTGGCTACCATCTTTAACCTTTATAATATACACATTTTTTGGGTACGAAAAACCGGCCTGACCCATTCTATCTGCAATTCTGTATGTGGTTCCCTCATCCAAAAACGCAATTATGTTTTTTTCCCCTGTTTCGGATAATACCGCTTTTACCTGTGAGAGTATCTGTTCCTCCGTGAAATTTTTAACCCCTATTGCATATTTATCGCAGGATACGACACATGCCCCGCACCCCTGACATATTGCTTCGTTTATCACTGCCCTATCTTCCATTAAATCTATTGCATGATTCAGACAC
>DAOWMC010000221.1 GCA_030643285.1 Methanobacteriota archaeon
ATAAACCTCTATTCTCGAACCCCTGGGCTTTTCCAAAGAAAGAATCTCTCCTGTGCGTTCAAACTCACAGTCAGCATACATTACTTTGGCTCCCGAACTGATACTCCAGGGAAAAGACCCTTCAACAGAGGTTATTTTTGCTTCTCCTACTTCATTTACTTTTACCTTCTCCCCTTGGAATTCAAATAAACCCCCTTCTTTTAAGCTTTCGGGATCCGGTACATCCACCGATTCAACCTCTTCAAGTAATCCAAGTGTTGTCCCCTCTTTTGATAACCATTTATATTCATCTGTATCGGAAAATTCTAAATAAAACTCTTCCCAGCATCCGCCTCCCCAATCGTATACCAGCCTTCCAATTACAGTAAAATCCAACCCGTCTAAGGTTCCGATACTTCCTTTGCTTATTACTTTTGCTTTAATATCTGTACTTATATCATCTTCAGGATGCTTTTTCCTTTTACCCCTTTTTATATCAACTATCCTTTTACCCCGGTCTAAAAGTCCCATTCTTTTGTGGTATACGCCTTACATCACTAAAAACTTTCCCTTAGAACAGCACTTTTTGATTCTAAAAGATCGGACACCTCTAAGCCCGGAGATGTCCGGCCCAAACTAACAAAAAATCAAAGCTAAAAACTTCTATACCAGAAAGGATCAATCCACTGAGACCACCATTGTATGGGGTTTTTAACTGGTGTCATCACTCCATTATCAGGGCTGAAAAGCTCGCTGTTGTAGAAGACAAAACCTTCGTTCATCTGATGATTCAGATTACTCCTCAGGATATCATCGACAACCTCATCTTCACCGGTTCTTGACAAAATGCGAATAAGATACGGTGTATCCCTTGGCCATACAACCCCTGCATGGTACTCGTTATCACCATAGTAAACCTGCTTGTTCGAATCCGTAACCAGTACTCCAAATGGCAGACCTTCTTTTTTGACAAGTAGATGATTTTTTATTGTTCCCACAAACTTTTCTACCTCAACAATTCCAAAGAAATCCCCAAGCATATCTATTGCAACCAGCGCGGGAGATCCGATGGTCGGATCGGATTTTCCATCTATTCGAACCACGTTAAACAAAAATTTATCATTTAAAAAGGTTGCTCTGTAGCTTTTGGAGGCTTTTGAGATTATATTCTGGTATTTTCTTATGTTTACTCCTAATAGATAACTCATCATCCTCAGAGATTTAAGCATTGAGATCCACTGGGCATTTATCTCTGGCAAGAAGTATTTTGGTTTACTAAGCTCCTCCTCTGCATTCACTCCATAGCGATCTATGAGTTCGTATGCCCATTCTTCGGGGATTCTACCGGGTATGTAAAAGGTTTTTCCGTCTCTTACAATAGTTTTCCTGCTATCCGTCCATGAATGCCATGGTACAGCAGATATCAGTCCGTTTCCATGTAAAACCGGAGCGCCGTTCACCTTCTCTAAGTTCCCCATTTCAAAAGATGATATTGTGGTGTTAGCATAGTTTAACACCTTTTTTGCAAAATTTATATCATTTGACCGTTTAACATACTCCCCCGCCACAATATATGCAAGCAAGGTTGCATCTGCACTGTTGTAATCCATTGGTTTTGTGATTCTGTTTGGCATCCGCCCGAATTCGTCCTGGGAATCAAAAGTGGATAGAAGTGTTCGCTTAACGGAATCCTGCATGTCCAGTTTAAACAATGTGTTAATATTGTTGTAAAGTCCCTCAAGTTCATCCCTGAACCAGACAGATCTAAACCAGAAATCACCCGCTTCATGGAACAGATGATCATTCACACATAAACCAAACTTTGAAAATGCTAAAGCCCTAAAAGCAGCAGCTCCTGAAAGATCAAGGGTTTTGATAACCTTCTTGGCTTCCTTAAGTTCTGTTCTCTCGTTCTTTTTATGATCTTCAAATGTCTTTTCAATTAGCCACTTCACAAATGATTCTGACGCACCGCAGGTTATACCAAGATCAAGCTTCTTAGTGGAAACTTCCAATTCCCCCAAAGAAGCGGGGGTTCTGGTCTCGCCACTGAATGTAATTTGTCCATCATCATCTTCTCTATATCCTGACCCAAGTTTGTACCACCATTCCAATGGACGCCGCCATGTTTTAACAATGGCCGGTGAAGGTGTTTCAATCAATGCAAATATATTGTCTTTGCGTATCATCATTCCCCTATCCGTGGTCCTGGTCTTGTGGTCGTTTGGATTGGAATCATCATACATGTGACGTATATCCACTAACGGCTCAACAACGATGGATGCATCCTTTGCACTGGTTTCCACTGAAACATGAGCGGCTGCACCACCGGAACAGACATCCAAAAGATAGTAGCTCACAGATAAGGATTCGTCGTCCCCTTCATAGAAGTATGTCATCCTCCATGGATTTGCAATAACATTTACCGGTTTCAGATCTACATAACTCTCCTTTTTCAGACCGACTGCTATTGCATCCAGGATATGATAGTTTCCCCCACCAACAATTAGACTGAGACCCTCATACGGATAATCCCTATTTGGCACCATTTTGCCAGAAAAAGGAACGGAAAAGACCGACTGCGACCATGAGGCGTAATTCCGCTTTAGGATGAGGTGTTTAGTCCTTGCTGGGTTTTGTTCCTCCCTTGGTTCAATCTCAACATCGAACTTCATCACAAATGATTTATCAGGGCATAGTATAAATACTTTAAGTTGGTATAAATATTTCGAGTTAGAAATTATGCCAGACATATCATTATCATTTGAGGTACACCAGCCATA
>DAOWMC010000227.1 GCA_030643285.1 Methanobacteriota archaeon
AAATGTCGAATTTATCCCTGTTTTTACGCCATCCCCGAATATCACACCGAGTTTCCTTCTTCTCGAGTCGATTGTCTCGCCTTTTATCCTGACAAGTATCGATCTATCATCATGTCTCAAATTAGCAACAATTGTGCCTGCGCCAAAGTTGCATCCCTCACCGATCACGCTATCTCCTATGTAAGTAAGATGGCCAACCTTTGTATGATTCATGATGATCGAGTTTTTAATCTCGACACCGTTTCCAACCCCCACATCATCGCCTATGCTTGTGTATGGACGTATAAAACAGTTTGGCCCGATGTCACAATTTTTGCCAATTGTAACAGGCCCAATCAGATAGGCACCATTTCGGACTATCGTGCCTTTGCCAATTGATACTTTTCCGTGTATCGTTACATAGGGTTCAACTTCACTTTCTTTATCAATCACTTTTTTTGAACCTTTTAACAGATCTTCATTGGCATCCAAAAGATTCCATGGATAGCCCACATCGATCCAATCTTCAACTGTATGGAATCCAACGTCGGTGCCTTTGTCTATCATGTACTGTATCGAATCGGTTATCTCGTATTCGCCACGCTTTGAAAGCTTCGTCTTTTCAATAGCATCAAATACTGACCGATTGAACATATAAATTCCAGCATTTACAAGGCCGATCTTGGCATCTTTTGGCTTTTCAGTTATCTTTTTTACCGAGTTGCCGTCCACCTTGACAACTCCAAAGCCTTTTCCCTCCCGTCTGGTAAGTGTTAAAACCGCCTCTTCCTTTTTTTCAAGCAACTCTTTTATACAATCGCTTTTTATAAGCACGTCCCCGTTTAATACTAAAAATCTCTTACCTGCTTTATCCTCTGTGACACCTATTGCGTTTGCGGTGCCAAGCTGGTCCTTTTGAAATACATAACTTATTTTAACCCCCCATTTTGAGCCATCTTCAAAGTATGACTTTACCAGCTCTTTTTTGTATCCGACAACAAAAACAAAATTCTTTATACCTGCGCTTTTGGCACTTAAAAGCAGATGCTCAAGTATCGGGCAATTTGCAATTGGGACCATGACTTTTGGTCTTGTTCTTGTAAGAGGATACATCCTCTTTCCAACGCCCGCCGCAAGAATTACACATTTCATTATTTCATTATTTCTATCTTACCCTAAGTGCATACTTTCCCGGAAGATCTATCTCAAGTTTCTTTGCAATCTCTGATGCCTGAGGATCTATTATAACAACAAAACCACTCCAATCTGTGCTGGTGTCGCTTGAACCACATATAGGACAAGAAGCACCTTCTAAGATTTTATGACACGTCCTGCACGCTTTCTCCATCTGCTTTTCTCCTCTCCTCTTCTATCCACTCGAGCTTACCTAATGCAGGTTGACGCATTGTTAGTCCGATCTTACTATCCTTTGGTTCCCGCTCATTCAAGCTTATTGCTACAACTCTGGCTCTAACGCTATCGCCCTCTGACAAACTTTTCCCCTTTTCTTTACCAGCCAATCTTGCATTTTTTTCATCATATGAGATGAAGTCATCCGTTATCTGGCTAATGTGCAATAATGCATCCATTGCCCCAATTCCAATAAATGCCCCAAACTCCAATACTTCAACAATGTCGCCTTCCACGATCTCCTGCATAACCGGCCTAAAAATAAGGCAATCAAAAGTTATATCGTAATATACCGCACCATCGCCTGATAATATTCGTCCATCCCCCATTTCAATGACCTCTATAATCGCAACAACCATACCGAGTTTCTTGTCTATCCGCCCCTCAAGTTTCTCCTGAAGAAGATACCATATAACCTCGTTCATATCTTCCCCAAGAAGCGGTGGAGGTACCCGTACAACATCTACCAATCTCATTTTAAAATACATATATCTAGTGTCCCTCTTCGATTTCAATCGGATACGTATCTATTACCCCTAAAATATCACCTTTTTCAACAGTTCCATTCTCCCAAGATATAAACATAACGAATTCAATCGTTCTTTCCTCGGTTATATCCTTTGGTATCTCTTCAGCCACAGATATCACGCTACCAAGAGGGTGCCTATTATAAGCGCATGGGCTGATTGTATGATTTTTGGCAATATTAATCTCCTCCACCCTTATCGGCATTACAGTATTTGCAAATACCTGAATCGTCTCGGCCGATACAACAGCGTCTAGCCCACCAGCTCCGGTTATCGTAAACTTCTTTGATCTTTCAAATGCTTGATCAACCATTGACTTTATTCTTGGTCTCATCTACACCCATATTATCTAATGTGTAAAAGGTAAATAAATGTTGTTATCAAAATATCAGATAACCAGTAGGGCTATACCAAAAGTCACAATAATAACGCCTAACAGATTCAATGTTTTTAGTTCTGACCCATAGATTAGTGGTGATAGCAACGTTACTATGACCACACTTGATGAAGATATTGCCAGAACATAACCCGGATTTGGGGCAGTTTCCACCCCTTTCAGTACAGCTATGCCCCCGACGATAGAAATCAACCCCATTAATGATGCCACAATAGCAAATTTGCCCATAGAAACCTCTCTTTGGGCAAATGTAATGGCAATATAGGCTGCAAGCATAACCGTAGCGGAGGCATACATAAAAAAAGTCATAACCAGCGGATCTTTTTCAGATACATACTTAAAGCCTAAATTAGAGGC
>DAOWMC010000182.1 GCA_030643285.1 Methanobacteriota archaeon
CTTCGAATAATGTTTATCGGGCTCGCATTAATAGTTCTTATGATGTATAAACCTGAAGGGATCTTAGGAAAAAAAGAGGAGTTGACACTCGAAAGGTGAGAGCTATGTCATCTATGTTATCGGTCCGAAATGTTGAGAAAAGTTTTGGAGGCATACATGCAGTTGATGGATGTTCTTTAGAAGTGGAGGAAAAAACGATTGTGGGCGTTATAGGGCCAAATGGTGCCGGAAAGACGACGCTATTTAATATGGTTAGTGGGTTTAAAAAGCCGGACTGCGGCACAATTGTTTTTAAGGGTAAAGATATTGAGGATCTTGCTAGTTTTGAGATTGCAAGGCAGGGGCTTATCAGGACATTTCAAATTTCAAAGGCATTGACAAAGATATCGGTTCTGGAAAATATGATGCTTGCCCCTCAATTTCAGCATGGTGAAAAGATATGGAATGTATGGCTTCGACCTAAAGAAGTAAAGGTTCAGGAAGAAAAGAATCGAAAGAGGGCCATCTCACTACTTGAGTCATTTGAACTTTTACGCTTAAAAGATGAATATGCAGGCGCTCTTTCAGGAGGACAGAAAAGGCTACTTGAGATCGCAAGGGCACTGATGTCAGAGCCAGAGATGCTTTTACTGGATGAGCCATTTTCGGGGGTAAATCCAACTTTGGGTATGCGACTTTTGAAGCATATAAAAGAACTACGTGATGATTGTAAAATGACATTTCTCATAATCGAGCACGATATGCCCATGATTATGGAACTTAGCGATTTCATATACGTCTTGAACAAGGGAAAGGTAATCAGCTCGGGTCTGCCGGAAGAGGTACGAAAGGATGAGAGGGTTCTGGATGCTTATCTGGGGGGTATTTGATATGATAGGTTGGTTATAAAGTGATTAAGGTGTGCCGAAGTTAGGCTATAATGGTGTCCAATCCTTCACATAACTTTTGTAAACCAGATTTTTGAAGGAGTTATCTCGTATCTTTTTCCAGATCACCATCATCACTAAAAAAACAAATTTTCAAAGCGGCCCCCCGCTTACATAAAACTTCAGCATTCGTCAGGGGCAAGGTAATAATGTCTTCTTCGTCTACCGTGTAGTTTTTATTATCCGCGCCAACAAAGGTAGGGATATTCTTTAAAATCCTAACCAATGCAAAATTTTTAATTTTGCTTTTGGACTCTGAAATGGCAGGGGCGGGGCCTTTTCTAATGGGCTCAAATTCTTTTTCCGAGCCATTTTCTCCCCCTTCCAAAACAGGATCCAGCATGGCAACTCGCCCTCTTTCAATTATCTTTACAACTTCTTCAAAAATCTCTTTTTCTTTGGCAATAAGGCCACCTGGATATGCCGTAAGACCGCTAACTTTCGATGATGCGAGGTTTATTATCTTTCCTATGCGTTTGTTAAATATGCTTTCAATTCTTATTCTTGCTGTATTTAGCTCATCTTCTATCAGAGCTGCCTTGGGATCATCACGGTCCGTTCTACCCCCCTCATTTTTAAGCTCCAGGATATATTCGCTCACCTGTTCATAAAAATTGTTTGGGAGTTTTTGAAGCGCCGAAGAACTACGTTCTTTGTCTAAAATTTTCCAGAGTTCCTCCAAGTTCATATTTCATATTTCTCCCCGGTTTCATCGCACTTTTAGATCCGGACTTTCATTTCCCCATCTTCTGTAAAGATCGTGTTCTATGTTATAGCAATCAAGAATCCGGCCAATGATAAAATCAATAAGGTCTGAAATTTCTTTTGGACCAAAATAAAACGCGGGGGATGCCGGAAGTATCGTGGCACCTGCCTTTTTTGCACGAAGCATATTTTCACAATGAATCAGGCTTAGAGGAGTTTCTCTTGGAACCAGAACAAGTTTTCTTTCCTCTTTCAGGCAAACATCAGCTACTCTTGATACCAGAGAATCCGAAAATCCGTTGGCTATGGAGGAGAGCGTCTTTGCACTGCAGGGAACAACAATTTCACCATCAAACTTGTATGATCCACTTGAAACCGGTGCTTCAAAGTCATCATTTTCATAAGAAAAAGATGCTAGATCATAAACATCACCGGGTTCAATATTCATTTCCAGTTTTATTATCTTTTTAGCAGCCTCTGAAAGGATAAGATGAACTTCAACATTGGTTTTGACTTTATACTTATCTTTGAGTACCTCAAGCAGCCTTACACCGTATTTTACACCGCTTGCACCTGTAATTCCTACAACCAACTTCATTTTGATCCCGGCTCATCTATCAAGATACACCTATTTTTTCCAAAAAGAGGTTTATTATCTCTTCAGAGTTTTCATTAATCGTTGCAATCTCCCCTTTTGTTATATTGTCCAGATGAATCCCAACGGTTAAAACTGTTGTCTGCCTGGTATATTTCGATATCCTTTCGGCTCCTTTTTTGGCAATTTCATCTTCTTTATGCCCTAAAAGTGTAATCACTGATGAAGAGGTCTTATTGCTCTTTTTATCGTAGCAACCTATCCCAACAGCACCAACATGGGCCCCATGGCCGAATACGTTTATAACATAATCCGAACCAAGCTTCTGAGTATTCAGATGTAATTTACACCTGCCCACCCCATATGTGATTTCTATCAAGGTCAAATCAAAGCAAAGCAATTGACTAATTAAGCAGTTAAACGATTATACTGGCCACAGAAGCAATTTTGGAGAATCTTTCAACAGCTTCAATTGATACTGGCCCCTTAATCTCGGTTCCCTTCGGATTACCTTTTTCATCGGTGATAACAGCCGCATTATCTTCAAACTTTACACGGAGCCCATCTCTTCTAAGATACTCCTTTTTCTGCCTTATTATTACTGCCGAAAATATCTGTTTTCTCATTTCGGGAGTTCCCTTCTTTACGGAGACGATTACCATGTCCGCTACACCTGCCTTCGGGTATCTACGTTTCACTCCCCTGTAATTTTTTACAGCAATTATCTCAAGTACCCTGGCCCCCGTATTATCCACACAATCAAGCCTTGCCCCGGTTGGAAGGGCACGGATTACATTCGCTTTATGCCCCTTCATATTTCTCAATCACCACAAAACTTTTTGTTTTACTCAATGGCCGACACTCTGCTATCTTGACTCTGTCACCCTCTTTTGCACCTATACACGATGGGTTATGGGCATGTATCTTTGTCCGCCTCTTCTCATAACGCTCATATTTTCGAATTAATTTCACATACTCCTTTTGAACGACTACCGTATCTGGCATACGATCACTTACAACTTTTCCTTCTAATGTAATCCCTCGCACGCTAAGAGAGCCATGAAATGGACATTTAGTATCAGAGCATTCCCCTTCAGGGGGATTTACATTTATACCTATATCTCTTGTCATCCTTACCTCATTTATACCATTTTACCTAAATCTCTTTCGGATTCTATCTTCAGGTCTTATAGCCAGAAGATCACCCCTTACCTTTACACACTTTTCATCAGGAAGTGTAAATACAAACTC
>DAOWMC010000202.1 GCA_030643285.1 Methanobacteriota archaeon
GTTGCAAAATAAAGGCAGAATCGATATGCGTGGCTTTATTTTTTGCTTATTATGCAACAAGTCTACTATATAAACATATTAAACTTTAGGCCATACATTTAAAAATTTTTGGCAGTTTCTGTTGATAACTGTTTTGAGGGAAAAATAGGGCATATTTTGGTTTCTTTGAAAGTTAAGTATAAACGCCCATATCCTGCTTTGCAGTGGTTATAATGGGCAGGGCATCATTAAAAACACGATGGAGAAAGGAAAATCTCATATTTATGATGTAATCTCAACAACACAGTTTTGATGAAAGACAACCAAATCTCATATGTGGCTAACTTTGTTCCATTAAGTTAATAAGTTTTAGACAGTTACCTTTCCCTATGGGTAGTACTTTAGAATGGGAAACCGAAATGATAAGGATATCCGATGGAATTTATGCATACATCCAGGCAACTGGAAAATGGTTCATCAATAATGCAGGGTTAATTTTAGGAAAAAAAGATACTACCATCATAGATTCTCTGAGCAATGCCAAAATGGCTGATAATTTTATCACCGAGATAAGAAAGATAACTGATATCCCATTCGGCTACCTGATAAACACACACCATCATTCGGATCACATATGGACGAATCACCTATTTACAGGTGCAAAGACAATCTGCCACACCAATTGCAGGGTGGAAACATTAAAAGAGATGAGTATGAACCCTAAATTTTACAGTGGATTTTTTACAGAAATTGACTTTGAAGGTGCAAAGGTAACTCCACAGGATCTCACGTTTGAAAAGCAGCTTACGATCTATCAGGAGACGGAGCACGCCTTGCGGGAAATAAGACTTGTCCACGCCGGTGCTGCACATACAACAGGCGATGTCTTTTTATACCTGCCAGAAGAAAAGGTAGTCTTCTGTGGGGACATTCTGTTTGCAGAACCCTGCACGCCTTTTGCGCTTATGGGATCACTTTATGGGTGGATCCATGTGCTTGATCTTTTATCCAATCTCGACGCTGATACCTATGTTCCGGGCCATGGCCCGTTATCCGGTAAAGATGCGATATATAAAGCAAGGGATTATTTAACCTTTGTCAGGGATGAGGCAAAGAAACGATTTGAAGAGGGTCTTAACGTCTACGATGCAGTTAAAGAAATAGATCTCGGTAAATACAGTAGATGGGGTGAAAAGGAGCGAATTGTTGGTAATGTTGCAAGAGCTTACAGCGATTTTAGAGGGGAGCCACCGGGTATACCTAAGGGTGGTTTGATTGGTATAATGACAAGGATGATGAAGTACCGTAAAGAGCTGGAAGGATAGGGTAAATTGAGATAAATACAAAAAGGCAAAACTTGCAGAAGGTTTAAATATTGTTTAGCTATAATTATAAGAATCCAAAAGGGAAACGGAAGGAATAAAAAAATGACAAACATAGCAATTATGGGGGCTGGAGCAATAGGTAGCACGATAGGTGGTTTACTTGCAGAGGCTGGTCTCAACGTAGTCCTTATTGGAAGAGGGCCTCATGTCAAAGCCATCAAGGATAAAGGGCTTTACATAGACGGAATAAAAGGAGTTCATAGAGTACACAACTTAAAGGTAACAACAGATGCATCGGGCGTTGAAGATGCCGATATGGTCTTTCTTACGGTCAAATCACAAGATACGGAAGCAGCTGTGCATGCAATAGAGCCTTATACCAAAGAAGGTAGCACAATAATCAGTCTGCAGAATGGTGTTCGCAACGTGGACAAGATAGAAGAGGTATTGAAAGAGGGTAATGTTTTGGGTGGGGTTGCATTATTTAACGCGACATTCCTTCAACCGGGTAGTGTGACGCTCACGATGAGAGGGGGTATTTTGATTGGAGAGCCCGATGGAGAAATATCAGAGAGGGCAAAAATGGTGGCGAATGTCACAGGTAAATCAGGGATAAAAACAAAAGCCGTTAAGAATATCAAAGGGGTTTTATGGAGTAAACTGATGCTGAATCTAAACAATTCGATTATGGCTTTATGTGATATCGATTTTAAAGGATGTTATGCCGATAAGTATACGCGTAAAACCTCAATGCTGGTGATGAAAGAAGCGGTGAATGTGCTTGAAGCTTCTGGCATAAAATTGGGTAGTCCAAGTGTTTTACTGAGTCCATCCATTCTAACGAAGGGGCTGAGGGTGATGGTAAAGGTGCCCGATAGCTTAATACCCGATCGTTTGATAAAAATTGCTGCATCTATTCCACTCCTTGAAGATGTAAGGGTTTCGACCTGGCAGAGTTTGTACAAAGGAAAGAAAAGTGAGATCGATTACCTAAATGGTGAGATTGTTCGATTGGGTGAGGAAGTTGGAATTTCAACGCCTGTTAATAGAACGCTCGTGCAGATGGTTAAAAATGCAGAAAGTGAACTGGAATATATGCAACCAAACAAGCTATGGGAGTGCTGCAAAAGTTTAGGTGAAGTAGTGTAATCCTGCATCTTTTGGATATCTTTATTGAAATTTAGCTTTTGTCAAATTCGCTCAAATTCAATTATTCAAACCCATCCAGGGCATCCAAAACCAATGGATAAACCTTGTCGTGAGCTTTTTTTCCAATTAATATGTTGATATGACCAAAATTTGGGATGATGTGTAACTTTGCATTCCCAAAAGATTCATTCACTTTATCATAACTCTCGGTTGTGCATTCGGGAGTTGCAAATTGGTCTTTTGTTCCTGTGATGAATACCATTGGTACACCTATTTTGTCAAACCTTTCCCAGTATGACGGTGGTGTTTGTGAACCGTAGCGCTTGACATTCTCTTCTTTACCGTAGTCATGTCTTGTAATTTCACCTCGGTTAAGGAATGTTAGAAAATCTTGAAGAACATGCCGGGATTCATTTGACATTATCTTAAGTCTTGTATTTCGACCAAAATTTGAGGAAAACGAGGTCGCTGAGAAATGATCGAAAGGCACCGAATTTAAAAACCCCTTCATAACGGGTGAACCTCCCACCATCTTTATCAAGCTTGGTGGGAAATGACTCGGCGATGCAATAGAGATAACACCTTTCAAATCTCTTGACCCA
>DAOWMC010000143.1 GCA_030643285.1 Methanobacteriota archaeon
CACAGTCCGTTAGTCTCTACCTTTGGCGCATGTCGTCTATGTTCGGTAAAGATAACAACAAAATGGGGCAGAACTAAAATTGTTACTTCCTGTAACTATCCTGCCGAAGAAGGCCTAAAAGTTGAGACAAAATCCACTGAAGTTATTGAGATTCGAAAGACGTTGCTTGAGCTTTTACTTGCCAGATGTCCAAATGTGAAGCTATTACAGGACCTTGCTCTGGAGTATGGAGCAGATAAAACAAGATTCCAGGTGGAAAACGAAGATGAAACCTGCATACTATGTGGATTATGTACAAGAATTTGTGAAGAGCGGGTGGGCGTCAGTGCGATCAATTTTGTCAATAGGGGAGTTGCCCGTGAGATAGAGGGACCAATTGGGAAAAGCATTGGAGCATATTTATCCAACGAATGTATTGGTTGTGGAGCATGTGCTTACATCTGTCCGACCGGTACGTTAACACTTGACGAAATCTATAAAAAGATCCGCTCAACATTCCCCACCTCGAAAGTGGAGGAAAGAACCTTTGGTAGAACAAGAACCGAAGATGAAACTTTGGGCATATACGAAAAATGTTATGCTGTAAAGTCAAAGAGAGAAGATGTGCTGAAAGGATCACAGGATGGTGGAGCTGTCACATCATTACTTGCCTTTGCACTTGATAAGAATATAATAGATTCAGCGGTAATTACAACTGCTGATGAGGACTGGGTTCCGGTGGCAAAGGTTGCAACAAATTATGATGAACTCATAGCAGGTCTTGGAACAAGATACACGTACTATCCAAGTGGGATCGGCATAAGTGAAGCAGTGAACAGAGGGTACAAAGATGTAGGATTTGTTGGTCTGCCCTGTCAGGTGGGAAGTTTGAGAAGGGTTATCACCTCAGATCAACCGTACACCCTTGGAAAGGAAAAGGTAAAACTGCTTATCGGGCTCTTCTGCATGAATATATTCAAACAGGATCTGATGGATTATGTCAGGGATAATGTCATCCCCCTGGGCGATGTGAGGAAGGTGGACATAAAAGGTGGCAAGCTCAAAGTGTTTGATAAAGACGATGAACTGCATACCGTCCCACTGAAAGAGATCTCGGGTTACGTGAACAAGGGATGCCACTCATGCAGGGATTATACTGCAGAGCTGGCTGATATCTCGATTGGATCCGTAGGATCCGAGCCTGGCTGGTCCACCGTACTTGTAAGGACTGATCTTGGAATGCAGATCGTTGAAGGGGCAATAGAAGAAGGGTATGTAACGGGGGAAGAGATAACCGATCTACCTGATCTGATAAGGCTTACAGGTATCAAGAGAAGCAGGGCTGAAAAAGAAGAACGGGGAGGTTAATAATATATTTTTTGTATTGGGTGCTTTTTGTACATATGAGGCTATCTTTGCGTCCAATACTCTTTTTTTTAAAATTTTACAATATTTACAAAATTTGACAATTTCGATGTATTTAAGTCATATAAGGCGATAGACCTCTTGCGTAATCAGGGTAAAAGCAGTCGAGAGGGACTTTAAATTTAAAAAAGTGATAGAAATAGCATGTACGGCCTGATTTTTAATTGGTTATAATGGGGGGATTTACAACACGATGGGATAATTATGTGGCAAAAAAATAACAAGTTTAAGGCATTTATCTGTTTTATTTTGCTTGTGAGTGTATTGGGTATACCTGCTGTAATGGCATCTTCCACAGGTCAGTCTGTTACTGTCGCCGGTTATCAGGTAAGCCCGGAAGTTATAATGCCCAAAGAAACAGGGGTCATTTCAATTACTATTCGTAATAATGGTAGTGGAAGTGCAGAAATTGAAAAAGTTTCGTTACACTCGGGGGATTTAAAATCCGTGAGTGATGATTATACCCGTGTAGGAGTCCTTGGCCCTGGCTCGAGTACAACACTCCTTTTTAAATTTAAGGCACCTGTCGAAGAAGGAATTTATTTTCCGGAAGTCTGGATCGATGTTTTTAATTCTTCAATGATCAGATACCCCATTTTAGTAAATGTGAATACGGAGATATCCCCGATAAAAGGGCCTGTGATAGAGGTTGAAAAAATAATTCCCGATTCTATTAAACCAGGTGATGAGTTCATTGTTACTTTGAGCCTGACAAATAAAGGCCAGGGCAAGGCAAATGATGTAAATGTTCAGATAATAATAGACCCTTCTGTTCCAATATCACTCAAAAGTCCGAACAATTTTTATATAGAGGGAATCGAATCAAAAGGAATCTACAAGTTGAAAACTGAGTTCTTATCCAACACAAATGCAAAACTTGGCCTGTATTCCATACCAATCAGCATACGGTACCGTGGCGTGGACGGTATCCCAAAGCAACAAAACGAAACCATAGGGGTTCAAATCAAGGGAGACCCTGAGATAAGTATAGCCTCTATATCATCTGATCCTGCCAGAATAGACCAGGGCGATTTTGTGACGCTGTTGATCAAGGTAGAAAACACGGGAACAGATGATGCCAAATCAGTAAAGGCAAGTGTGGATCTTCCTTTTAATGGCGTAAAAAGCGTTTTTCTTGGAAAGATAGAGCCTGATGAAAATGTTCCGGCTGTATTTACATTTGACGCTGATACAGGTGGCATGTACACCTACAATGTAACAATAAGCTATGAAAATAATGATGAAGCCGAAGTGATCTCCCAGATGTCAGAGTTAGTTGTGACCGGCTCTACCGGGATATTATCCAATAAATTGTTACTACCAATCTTAATTACCATTGCTATAATCATTGGTCCGACTCTACTATTTTCAATAAAAATTTTGAAAAAGAAAAATGAGTAATCTAAAGGGAACCATTAAAACTGCCTTATTTCTGGCATTCAAGGATTTATCACAGGATAAAGTAATTGTCACTCTTGTGGTTTTTGTGGTTGCATTTGGTTTTTTATTTTTTGGCATATCAACGGGTCTTGGTGATGGATTCTATAATGCATTTAAAGACGAGCTTATCGATACACTCACCTCTCATATCGTGATTGAACCTGTAGAGAGTTCAAAATTATTTGATTATGATTCGGTTTCCAATATAGAGCAGAAACTGGATCTCATTCCGGGGATTTCGGGATATTCACCCCACCTTAAACGGAATGCTCGCATTATACGCAAAGATCGAGGTCTAAATGTTGAGGTTATGGGATTAACTCCATCCAAAGAGTCCATGGTTACGGATATTCCTGATAAAGTTACATATGGCGAATTTCTTGACGATGATGATACGGATGAGATCGTGTTAGGTATACAGTTGACAAATATCCAGACCGAGGGTGGTTTTCAAATGACTCAGGTTAAAACCCACCTTGATGTGGAAGTTGGTGACAAGGTTACTGTAGCGTACAAAAATGGTGTTACGAGGGAGTATCGTGTTAAGGGGGTACTTGAAGGAGGTGTTTTAGGTTCGGATTGGTTTGCGTATGTGACAAACAAGGAGATGAAATCCGTATATGGTGAAGATGGGGGAGCCTCAGAGATTTTAGTACGCCTTCAAGATGCCGAATCTGTGGATAAGTTCAGGCTTTTAATAATGCAGCAAGGTATTCATGGAAATGTAAAAACATGGAAAGAAAATATTGGCTTTATAGAAAACGTGACGGCCAGCCTTGGAATGTTCACGTCAATAATTACAGCAATCGGACTCGCGACAACAATAATTACAGTCACAATCGTGATTTACATAAACTCCTCACGTAAAAGACGCTTGACCGGAGTTCTAAAAGCAATAGGGGCCCAAAGTAGTGTCGTTTTAATCGTTTATCTAATAGAGGCATTAGTCTTTGGTATCTTTGGAATATTTGCCGGAATCGGAATGAGTTACGCTGCCGACGCATATGTTAAGGCAAATCCCATACATATCCCAATTGGTGATGTTTTTTTAAACATTCATCCCGGCCTTTTTGTTAAGGCTGGTTTATGTATCATGGTTGCATCCGCACTTTCAGGTTTTTACCCTGCCTGGAAAGCATCAAGGCAGGATATTATAAAGTCAATATGGGAGGAGTAAATGCTAAATGGAGTGATTATTAAAGCCGAGGATTTGAAAAGAACCTATCTTATGGGGGATGTTGAAGTACCTGCATTGAA
>DAOWMC010000113.1 GCA_030643285.1 Methanobacteriota archaeon
GGTAAATGGTATGGTACTTGGCAAGGAGAGGGTCCATCCGAATATGCCAACGACGGTAAAAAAAGCAAAGATTGCATTACTTGGCACTGCGATGGAAATAGAAAAGACTGAATTTGATGCGGAGATATCAATAGGATCACCAGATCAGCTCCAGGCATTTCTTTTGGAAGAAGAGAGTATGCTAAAAGAAATGGTTGATAACATAAAAAATAGCGGGGCAAATGTCTTATTCTGCCAGAAGGGAATAGACGATCTGGCACAGCATTACCTTGCAAAAAATGGCATATTGGCAGCCAGGCGGGTAAAAGAAAGTGATCTGAAGCAGTTGGCAAGGGCAACCGGTGGTAGGTTACTATCGAATATTAAAGAAATTTCAAAAGATGATTTAGGTTTTGCAGGGCTTGTCGAGGAAAAGAAAATCGGTGCGGACAACCTTATATTTGTAACAGAATGCAAAGACCCAAAAGCTCTTTCGATTGTTATCAGGGGCGGAACAGATCACGTTGTTGATGAGGTTGAGAGGTCACTACACGACGCCCTCAGGGTTGTAGGGGTAGCCATTGAAGACGGGAAACTTGTAGCAGGTGGTGGCTCCGCAGAAGTAGAGCTGTCGCTTAAGTTAAAGGAGTATGGCGCATCTTTGAAGGGGCGTGAACAGTTAGCTGTCACTAAATTTGCAGAGGCTATGGAAATAATTCCAAAAACGCTTGCAGAAAACGCCGGCCTCGATCCAATTGATAAATTGGTTGATTTGAGGTCAAAACATGAGGCTGGAGAAAAGAACGCAGGCCTCGATGTCTATAGTGGTAACGTCGTTAATATGCAGGAGTTAAATGTCTTGGAGCCATTGCGTGTCAAGACACAGGTGATAGATTCAGCAACAGAAGTTTCAGTTATGATACTCCGAATAGACGATGTAATTGCATCAACCAGAACCGCAATGCCCCCAGGTGGAATGCCCCCAGGTGGAATGCCCCCAGGTGGAATGCCTCCTGGCATGATGATGTAGATATAGGAAAAGTAGGAATAGGTATATATAGGGGGAATCTTTTATTCCCTCTATAAGTGCAGGGTATTTGAAAGGGGGTCATGGGATTTGTTAAATAAAGTATTTTTGGCATTTGTTTTGATAGGTATAATACTTGCATCTTCGGGCCTTGTTTTTGCCGAAGTGGTAAATGAAGGTGTAAATTGTATTGCAGGGTATAGGTGTGGGTCTGGTTACGATGCATATTCCCCAAAATGGAATCCGGATGGATCCAAGATGGCTTACATATACGAGGAAACCGATGAAAACCTGGATGTTTGGGTTGTGGACACCGATGGCTCAAATAAGACACAGTTAACAAAGGACTATTATGAGGATACCCTGGAGTACGGAATGGAATGGAATCCCGATGGGTCCAAAATGGCCTATATCTCTGAGGAAAATAATAAGTATAATATCTGGATAATGGATTCTGATGGCAGTAACAAAGCCCAGCTAACAACGGACGGACGTAGCAATAGTATAGCGTGGAGCCTGGATGGATCTAAGATAGTCTATTGCATCCGCAATACAGCCAGTATAAAAGAGGTGTATTCAAATATATGGGTAATGAACCTTAACGGTAGTAACAAAATCCAACTAACAACGGGCTGGAATTGTTATAATCCTGTCTGGAGCCCCGATGGATCTAAGATGGCTTATGAATCACATGCAACTGAAAACCCTGGCATCTGGGTCATGGATTTGGACGGCGAAAATAAAATAAAATTAGAACGTTCAATGTTTGATATTAATACCTATTGTTTTGATAAAAATCCCAGATGGAGCCCTGATGGGTCAAAGATACTGTTTGTGTCAAATAGGGACCAAACCACGTCATATCAATGGGATCTATGGGTGGTTAATCCAACCTTAAGTAACCCCGAATCTCTGACAAAAAAAATGATAGGTGAAACTTTCAACAACCCTACCTTTAGCCCCGATGGATCTAAAATTGCATTTACAAAAAATTATGAAAGTATATGGGTAATGGATCTGGATGACAAAAATGAGATGGAATTATACCCTAAAAATACAACTGTATCCGATGGATACTTCTACGACTTAACGTGGAACCCGAATGGATCTAAAATTGCATTCACTGCGAAAAAGAATGCCAATTTCGATCATAGTAAGACGATCTACGTAATGAACCTTGGGGGGATGATCGCTCCTACCCCCGTACCAACGTTAGTTCCGGTTCCAACACCCACGAATACGACTGTGCCCTCACTGAACCTAACCCATACATTTGCCACAAAACCGACTGTTACTCCATCACCTACACCTGCATATGTCCCAACCCCAACACCTAAAGCCACCAAGGGGCCTGAGCAAGATGTGCCTGGATTTGATGCTATTTTTGCAGTTGCCGCATTACTGGGGGCTGTATATCTTTTTAGAAGAAAGAGATAGAACGAATGTGTTTTAAATAGGGGATTGGTTCGTTTCTGTTCCACCTCCTGAGCACAAGAGTGGCACTATTTTTTAGATTATTCGTAGAGGAACTGGTGACTTTGAGGTTCCAAAGTGGAGGGCATGGACTGAGACAGTTCAACCCTATGAGGTTGATGGGATGGAGTTAACAAAAGTAGAGTAGCTGAAGGTTTTTGGATCTAATAACTATACTATCAAAAACTATTTATATATCTATATCGATATGTCTATATCGATATAATGTCAAAAGGTATTCTTAAATTTCTAATGTTAAAAATTATATCCGAAGAAAAAATCACCGGTTATGGCATAATAAAAAGAGTGGAGGATCATACAGGCAATAAACCGAGCACAGGTTCTGTTTATCCAATGTTAAAGTCAATGGAAAACGAAGGGTGGATAAGTGGGGAAAAGGTAGATGATAAGACATTTTATGAAATCACTGATTCAGGTCGGGATAAAATAAAAGAATTCGACAAGGTCCATAATGATTTTATCAAAAAAATCCACCAGTCTGTTGTAATGGTAAACGAAACTTTCGAAAAGGGGGGGCATCTTGTATATATGGAAAGTATAGGTATTTTAGTACACCCCCTTGTAGAAGATGTTGTCAAACTACTCAAAGACGGAGTTGATCCTGTTAAAATTAGTGGGATAATATCAAAAGCAAGAGATGAACTAAAGAAATTGTGGGCGGGTTAGGTATGGGTGGAAAAAAAAGATTTTTGCCAAAAAGTAAATTTATAAGATGAGAAAAATTATTGTTTGCAGAATGTGGGAGATCTATGCAACGTTTAATCTGGTGGCTGATTGTTGGTACTAAAGGCGGCTTAAACCGTGCCCTAATAATCAGGGTACTTAAAGAAAGGCCATATAACGCCAATCAGTTAGCAAAATTACTGAGTTTAGATTACAAAACCATAAGACATCATCTTAAGGTGCTCCTGGATAACAAGATTATTACTATAGAGGGAAATAAGTACGGCGCTGTTTATTTCCTATCTTCAATTATGGAAAAAGAATATGAGGTCTTCGAAGAATATTTGGACCGGATGTGGGAAAAATTTAAAAACGAAATAGATGCAGGAGAAAAGTGATTAATATGAATGTAATACCAATGGATCTGTCCTTAATCCATTTCAAGGCTATAATAACTTTAGCAAACTTAGTATTGCTCATCTATCTACTTCGCATGTACGTAGGTACTTACAAAGAGATAAAATCAAAATTCGCTCTGGGACTTATCGTATTTATCATCCTTTTAATCATGCAAGCGTTCACATCAAATCCCTTTACTTACCATCTGTGGGGTTTTGAACGTATGGAAGCCAGGGGATTATCCAGAATACTTCCTGATTTTTTTGAATTTGTGGCTTTGATAATACTTTTGTACATAAGCAGGAACTGAATTTGGGTCAGATTTGGGAATAATTTTGGTAAGATTTTGGCATAAATCTGGCTAAAAGAAAAGTTCATTGGATTCTATTTCCAATATAGGGTTGTAAAACACCCTAAAAAAGGAGGTAATGAATTAATGGAAAAATTAGAACTAAAAGTAAAGAAACTTGAATCCAGAAAAAACAAGGACAGTAAATACGATCAACTACTATTATTATGCGTTGATTGTGCTGCTTATGTATGTTAAGGCAAAGCGATTGGATTAAAACTTTATGGTGATCAAATAGATCTGGAAAAGTGATAAAATGAATGAAGTCGTACCGGACATGTTGCTCCTCCACATCAAGGCGATAATAACGTTAGGTAACCTTATATTCCTCTTTTATCTGCTTTTCATCTACCAAAAAAATTACAAAGAAATAAAATCAAGATTCTCTTTAGGATTGATCGTCTTTATCATTCTCCTAATTGTGCAGACATTCACATCAAATCCATTTGTCTATCATCTATGGGGTTTTCGTCGCATAGAAGCTTTGGGGTTGTCTTTGATACTGCCAGATCTATTTGAATTTGTAGCTTTGTTGATATTGATTTATATAAGCAGGAATTGATTTAGTGAATTTTGGTCCTAATTATGGATAAAAAAAAAACGAATACCGAAATGATTATCACAAGAAGAAAAATTACAAAGGAGGAGGGATCATGGCAGTGGTTTATCCGAATCGATCGAATCTCTTCCTTTCTTTAAGGAGGTGAAAACTTGGTAAATAACGTAACTATAGAATTTGAAAATGTTGAAAAGATTTACAAAATGGGTGATGTCGAGGTACCTGCGCTTAAAGACGCGAA
>DAOWMC010000060.1 GCA_030643285.1 Methanobacteriota archaeon
AGGAGAAAAGAAATACTTGAGCATGCCAGGCTTTGTGGAATTGAGGTTTTGGTGGGAATCGAGCTTGATCTTGACCGGGTCGAGATACACGATAAAAAACTATGGGATAACAACTTTGATTTGGTGTTGGGTAGTATTCATAAAAGGTGTGGATACTTGGAATATTTTGAAGCGGTAAAGGAATCTATTGAGATGATAGATGTACTTGCCCATCATGGCTGGATGATAGAGGATCACAATGATGAGGTAGAGTTTAGATTAATTGACCTGCTTAATAAACATGATGTAGCTGTTGAGATAAATTCGAGGAGAGGTCTTCCTTGGCGGTACTTTTTGCAAAAATGTGCAGATTCAGGACTGAGATATTCAATAGGTAGCGATGCTCACAGGGCAATACATGTTGGTAAGGTGGAATGGGCAGAGGATATTGCAGGAGAGTTCTTCAGTGAAGAAGATATGTACCTTGGAAAATGAGGTGGGGGGAAGTGAAGGAAGCTGCAATAAGAGAAGCAAAAGATGTTGCAATGTTTGATCTTAATAATATTCCAGAACTGGCTTTTGACCACGAAAAGATGATAATAAACGCAAGAGATGATTTAAATGAATTTTTGTCCGGAATGTAAGAGTATGATGATACCCAAAGGGGATGTACTAGTCTGTAGAAAATGTGGATTTGAAAAGAAAAAGGAAGGGGAGTCAGTTGTTTTAAAGGACGCTGCAAAAGAAAGGCAGGAAGTTATACTCGAAGAAGAAAGTACAGGAATGCCAACGATAAAAGCTAAATGCCCCGATTGTGGAAATGGTACAGCCTACTGGTGGCTCCGGCAACTTAGATCAGCGGACGAAGCCGAAGTCCGGTTCTTTAGATGTACAAAATGCAAAAAGACGTGGAGAGAGTATAACTGATTGTCTGCTACTTTGTGAATTCATAAAAAGGTATTTGTTTAGCCCCTTATAACCACAAGATCACACAGACAAAGCTTTTAAAAAAGCTTTGATGCAAAAACGTACTTTAAAAAAAGGTTTAATGCGAAAAATTAAATGTCAAACAATAAGCTTTTAACTTTAAAAATTTATTACTGATCATATTATTTGATCATTGCAATTTAAAATGGGCGGTATCCGAATGACAAAAAAAGATAAAAAATCATCTAAAGGTGCTAAAAATACGTTCATATATGGAATCGAGCAGAGTGCACGAATTAACCCGAAAAAGCCTGCAATTGTATATGGGGATAAAGAATTTACCTGGGAAGAATTTGACGGACGGGTAAATGCACTTGCACATGCATTTTTGGATATAGGACTTAAAAGGGGCGAGAGAATTTCAATTGCACTTTACAACTGTAACCAGTTTACGGAGGTCACTTGCGCCGCATGGAAAATCGCTGCGATAACGGTTCCGCTGAATTACAGATTTATGGATAAGGAACTTTACTATGTTTTAGACAACTCGGATACTGTGGCAGTTGTTCTGGATCAAGATTTCATTGATATATTTCAAAGGCTTGGCCCGGAGCTAAAAAAGGTCAGGTATTATATTGTTTTAGGAAATAACATGCCCCCCGAGTGGTTGAGCTATGAGGAATTAATAAAAAAATACCCAAAAAACAAACCGGAACTACCATGGAAGCAGCAAAGTGACGATGACATAGGCTATAACATTTATACCGGTGGAACGACTGGTTATCCGAAAGGGATCGCTTACACCGAGGAGAACTTTATAGGGACATTGATCGAGACGATATCCGGCTCTATTCCTGAAATACTAAAGAGGCTCAGTAAAGCCCCTGATAGTATGTTCAAGTCCCTACCGGTTCCGGTTGTGGGCTCTCTGGCAGCCACCCGTCCTGTCAGATGGATTTTGAGACGTGATACAGTAGCAAAATTGATTAAGACGATACTACCAAAGATGCCAATGAGTTCAAGTCTGATTCCTCGTCTAATTGGTGGTAAGCTTAAAGCCCTGTTTGTAAGTCCGTTTATGCATGCATGGGCCTGGGCTATACATCTTGCAATCTTAAGGGTTGGAGGAACCATCGTTATCCCTGATAACAAGAGCTATGATCCCGATGAAGCCCTGAAGATAATTGAAGACAGAAAGATACAGGTAATGGCAGCAATAGGAGATGCCACATTAAAGCCAATGGTTCTGGCACTGGATAAAAAAAAGTACGATACAAAATCTTTATTTTGTGTAATCGCAAGTGGAATGCCCACATCTTCCGATGTAAAGAAAAAACTACTTGGACATATGCCCCAGTTAATGCTTCTTGACGTATTTATATCATCGGAACTTTCTCACGGGGCCTTTACCCCGTATACAGCTTCGGATAAAGAGTTTGAAAAGGTGACTTTCCAAACCACAGATAACATAAAAATTATTGACCCGGAAACCGGTAAGCCAGTCAAGCCCGGAGAAATTGGTGAAGTTGCAAGAAGAACAGAGACCCTGCCAGAGGGTTACTATAAGGATCCGGAAAAGACAAAAAAACTTATCAGAACCATAGATGGGGCGCACTGGCTGTTCAGTGGTGACCTGGCAAGACTGGATGAACGGGGTTATTTCCATTTTGTCGGAAGAGGATCGGAGTGTATCAATACAGGTGGTGAAAAGGTTTACCCCGAAGAAGTGGAAGAGCTTATAAAGCAGTACCCAAAGGTTGAGAATGTGGGAATCACGGGTGTTCCCGATGAAAAATGGGGTGAGGCTGTTACCGCAATTGTTCAATTAAAAGAGGGTGAAAAGGCAACTCCCGAAGAGATAAGGGAATTCTGCAAAGGAAAGATATCAGGTTACAAACGGCCAAAGCACGTGTTATTTGTCGATGAACTTCCAACGACTCTGATAGGAAAAGCACACTATGCCGAATTGAGGAAACTTGCAAAAAAGATGGTAATTGGAGAATGAGCTAAAACAGGGTCATAAATACTCGATCAAGCGTTTGTGCAGCTTGACCATTGCCAGTGTATCCTGTTTACAGTAATCTAAGAGGCGTTTTTTTATCGCCTCGGCTTTTTCATATTCATATTTATCAAGTGCCAGATATGCAAAAACAGCCATAGCCGAGTCGCCGTCTGAAATTTCAAGCCCATTATATGACATATCAGGTACTAAAACCGGAAGCGTTCTCTTTATTGATGTGCTACCTTTAAAATCCGGGTGATAAAAATTTTTTCTAATAATTGCTTCAAGGTCTATAAGTCTATCCACAAGTAAATCCAATTCTTCTGAAAGGTCAGGGCACAGTCTTGAAAGACCTGTGATAATGCGCTTTTCAAAATTACTGTAAACAATTATGCTCCCCTCTCCTTTCAGATCATTATTTAAATTTTTTGCAAGTTCCCTCCTGCAATCCTTTCTGGGATCTGCCAGATACTCAAAATGATCTGTAATGAAATCTGGTTTGGAGCATTTATGTATGGAGTACTGTGTTGGAATCTGATCATATGGTGCGATATTTGGGTATAGCGGTATTGCCGTCGTAACCGCCTCAAAATCCAGATAATAGGCAGGCCACAAGATGGATTCTAATATTTCCTTGAGGTCATCTGAAACGAATGGCTTTTTTGTCTGCACACAGACTCGTACTATATCCTGGCTTTGAATCAACGGGGATTCATCTGGGATATCCTCAATACAGATTATATTTGACTCTATCAATTCATCAAACGTTGATTTACTTAGCCGTGGAATGTCAAATATATGATTGTCTATTCCTTTTCCCATACACTCTTTGAAAATCTGACACCTTCGACATTCAAATTGAAGGAAGGGGTCCGGTTTTTCTGGCATTTTTGTTAATTTTTTGATTTGTTTAAAAACACGTTTGAATTCGTAGACTCGATCAAAAACATCGCCCGTGTGGTCTATTTCGATAAAAAGGGATTCGTTTTTCATCCCTGATCTAAAGTCTTTTGATATTAACATCACTGTGTCCTTATACACATTAAATCCCGAAAGCTCAATAACCATGGTTGTATATGCCATGTCATTGATAAAATCCGCCTTATCTTTCACGCCTGATTTTACCTCAATCATATGCCAATTGTTGTCTTTTCGCTTCAATATATCCGCCCTGGTAGAGAAACCATCAGAAATGAATGCCCCCTCAAAAATTGTCGAAATTTTGGGATTGTTCATCAAACTCTTCGTCTTCATTGATGCAGATTCCATATCCTGCTCATCAACTAAAATCCCCTCTGGATAGAGCTTTTGTGCAATCCTTCCAACTTTTATCCCCTGTTCCATGCGGAACATATTTCCCATTGCACGGGTTTTTTGAAATTGTCCTGACCTGGTCAACCACCCAAGCGTTAGACATTCTAAGGAATTCAAGAAAATCTCTTTTGAAACGTTTTGCATCTTTTCCCCCTATTAATCCATAATTTCACATGCTACCTTTGCACATATCTTATTTTATTTGATAATTTACCTCCATCTACCTATTATTTATAAACTTCGAAACCAGTCAGCTTAATTTAGATGATAATCGTAATGCTTTACACTTATAGTAGTTGATAGATACATATGAATTTCGCACACACATCAAATATTATATCGAAAAGTTTTTAGTCAAGCCTTCTGTAAGGGACAAAAAGGTTACTTATGAACATTAAAAAACAGGCCGAACTGGCAAAGAAAGCCGCTCTTGATCTGGCATCTGCTAAAACTGAGCTAAAAAATGATGCCCTGAAGCGAATTTTTTTAGCCATCGATAAGAACCGGAATGAAATCTTAGAAGAAAATAAAAAAGACCTAAAAGATGCTGAAAAGATAGGTTTATCCGGTGTTTTGGTCAAGCGGCTAAAACTGGATGATAAAAAGATCGATGATATGGTTAAAGGAGTCAAATCGGTAATCAGCCTTGAGGATCCTATTGGGAAATTGCTGATGGCAACCGAACTTGATAAATCGTTGAATCTGTACAAGATAAGTACCCCTATTGGTGTTATCGGGGTAATATTTGAATCTCGACCGGATGCCCTGGTTCAAATATCGAGCCTATGCATTAAATCGGGAAATGCTGTAATATTAAAAGGGGGCTCTGAAGCCAAAAATAGTAATAGAATTCTGTTTAATCTGATTAAAGACGCAATTAAAGAAAATGAGATCTTTAAAAATTCGGTTCAGTTGGTCGAAACCAGAAAAGATGTTAAAGAGTTACTGGAGTTGGACGATTGCATAGATTTGATGATACCAAGAGGTTCCAACGCACTGGTTAAATACATAAAGGAAAATACAAGGATACCGGTTTTGGGACATTCTGATGGGATATGCCACGTTTATGTTGACGAAGATGCGGATATTGATCTGGCCCTTAATATATGCTTTGATTCAAAGTGTCAATACGCAGCGGTTTGTAACGCGATGGAGACAATGCTCGTTCATAGAGATGTTGCAAAAGAGTTTCTACCGAAGATGAAAAAGATGTTTGATGAAGAAAATGTTGAGCTTAGGGGCTGTGACGAAGTACTAAAGATAATCGATGTTGAAAAGGCAACTGAAAAAGATTGGGAAACCGAGTACAATGATTTGATCCTATCAATAAAAATTGTCGAATCTGCCAAAGAGGCCATCGATCATGTAAATAGATACGGTAGCCATCACACGGATGCAATCATAACAGAAGATGCCGATACATCAAACTTATTTTTGGATAATGTTGATTCATCTTCGGTGATGTGGAACTGCTCGACCAGGTTTTCTGATGGTTTCAGGTATGGATTGGGTTCGGAAGTTGGGATTTCGACTGGAAAAATTCATGCCCGTGGCCCGGTTGGATTGGAAGGGCTTGTGATTTATAAGTACAAATTGATTGGAAATGGGCAAATTGTTGCCGATTATTCATAGAAGGTTAACGAGGTAATCATGAAAAAGTTATTACCTATTTCATCATGGCTGAAAATCCAATCTAAAAACCGTTAATACGGATGGCGTTTACTTCAAGGCAAGGGATAAAATTTAATAGGCTAAAGGGGCTTGATTATGGACGAAAAGATATGGGTGGAAAAATATAGGCCGATGAGGCTATGTGAGATTGTAGGTCAAGATGATGTTATAGAACGTCTCCAATCTTACGCCAATGCAAAAACAATTCCACATCTTTTATTTTCGGGGCCACCCGGGGTCGGTAAAACCGCAAGTGCTATTTCAACTGTGCGAGAGCTTTATGGAGATAGTTGGAATGATAATTTTACCGAGTTAAACGCATCTGACGAGCGTGGTATCGATACGATCCGATACAAAATTAAAAATTTTGCAAGAACCTCCCCGATTGGCGATGCGAACTTTAAGGTAATCTTTCTGGACGAAGCCGATGCCCTGACATCTCCCGCACAATCTGCCCTTAGAAGAACAATGGAAAAATACTCAAACATATGCCGTTTCATATTGAGCTGTAACTACTCTTCGAAAATAATTGAACCAATCCAATCGAGGTGTGCAATATACAGGTTCAGACAATTATCAGAAGAAGCAATAAAAGAGCGCATTTTACAGATTGTATCTGCTGAGAATATAGAGATAACCGATGAGGCTGTAGATATTATTTCATACATAGCATCAGGGGATATGAGAAAAGCGGTAAATGCCCTCCAATCAGCAGCGATATTGGGGAAAAAGGTGGATTCGGTTGTGATCTATCAGGTAACAGCAACAGTGCGTCCTGAAGAGGTGACCGAACTTATAAAACTGGCATTGGATGGCGATCTTGTAAAATCTCTGAATAAATTAAACTCATTTTTTGTTGATCTGGGGCTATCGGGGGCGGATATAACAAATCAGATCTACAAAGCGGTCTTAAAGATAGATATCCCCGACAGGATTAAAGTTAAATTGATTGATAAGATCGGAGAGGTGGAGTTTCGAATAACAGAGGGTGCTAATGAGAGATTGCAGTTGGA
>DAOWMC010000134.1 GCA_030643285.1 Methanobacteriota archaeon
AAATCCAAGGGTGAAACCTCAATTTGATAAGTTACCAGATCTAATCGGTAAAAAACTAAGTTTACATGCCGAGGGGTTGAATCCCTGGCTTATTGAAGTTGTACCCGCTCCAAAAGTCCTTGATGTGAAGATATCAAGTGAGGAGGAGGTTTCTGATCTTGTCGGGTTTACCGGTTCTTTTGAAGTTATAAAGGGGATCGTAAGCGATTCTGCCAGCGTGGATATGTTATCCAAGGCAATATTTGAAGAGAGGTTGAAGATTGTTAATGCTTCACCGGAGGAACCTGTTATATGGGTCCGGGATTTATTTTCCGTTGTTGGGCCAATCTGGGATCGGATTGATCTAATGGAAAAGGCCCTGACCAATGCAATGCCAAAAATTGATGAAGAGTTGAAAAGGTGGGGATGTTAAATGGCCGGATTTGGAGCAGTCAGATCAGAAAATGAGGTTCGTATAACAATTCTTGATAAGCTGAAAGAGAAGAGGACAAGAGATAATAGCAGGATGAAAGAGTTATCTGGAAGGGCGGAACTGAACCGAGCGGAGAGGGTTAAAGCTGCCGGTCAAAGTTTTTTGAATCTATCCACTCTTTCCCTGGGTGATTTGAAGAGGGTTATCGAGATTATCTTTGTACTGTCAAGAACTGTCTTTTTATGGATGTGGGATTGTGCTGTCTACCCGATCCGATTGATATCAGGATGGAAAATTTTAAACGGCGTATACGAACCAAAAGAAAAGCCCCTGTTTGCAAGAAGGCTCAGAATGGCATTTGAGGAGTTGGGCTCCACGTTTATAAAGCTCGGACAGATTCTATCGATGATGTTTATGCTCCCATGGAGCTGGATCAGTGAATTTTCAAAACTCTGTGATTATTTACCACCCGAAGATATCGATACCATTAATAAAACAATTCAGGATGAATTAGGAGTACCACCCGAAGAGATTTTTGATTATATAAGCCCTGAGCCTATCGGGTCTGCCTCTTTAGCACAGGTCCACTTTGTTACATTAAAAGATGGTAGAGAGGGTGTAATCAAGGTTCAGAGGCCCAATTTAGATGAAAGAATAAGAAAGGATGTCCTTATTATTCGCCCGGTTGTATGGATGCTCGAATTTATGCTTAAACCTATAAGGCCGTTTTTGAAGATACTTGAAGGCTTATATCCTGTTGAAGTAATAAATGATTTTGAGAGTGGAACGATTGTTGAAGAACTGGATTTCTTATTGGAGTCATCGTTTCAGCAGATGTATCGAAATTCATTGGACTACTGGGGGCTGACACCGCATCTTCGTGTACCAACAGTTTACTGGGAATATACGACCAGAAAAGTTCTATGCATGGAGAGGATATGGTTCTACTTCAAACTGGTTGATCTTGACATCGGGCAACCAAAGAGGGCCTATGAGACCGTTAAATTCTTAAGATCAATCGGATATGATATGTCATCTAATATTAAATATCTACATCGTGCATGGTTCTATGCACTCTCACGCCATGGGTTGGCTACAATGGATGTCCACCATGGAAACTTTTTGTTCCAGTATGATGATAGTTATGCTATGGTTGACTTTGGCATGTTCTTCTATTCAGGGTCTCCCACAAAGGCAGGTGAGATTGCCAGGGTGACAATTACAAGACTGCTCAAGAACGCAACTACAAGGAATTGGGCCGGCCTGATGAAAACAGGGGCCTATGTGGCTGGTGGAGGCGATGAAAAGAAAGGGCCTAAATGGACTGGTATGGACAGTTCTGATCGGACGGAGCTTTTCAAAACAATACAAGAAGTGGCAGAACCCATGACAAAGATGAGTTCGAAAAAAGGTGGAAAAGGGTTTTTAATAGAGCTTGGTAAGATGATGACCGGGGGAAACATGACAAAGATGATGCATGAGAATTATAAAAACTTTTCTCCTATGATCTCAAAAATAACAAAGATGGGTGATATGTCACAGGTATCGGGTATGATGTATCAGAGTATGAATGCAATGCGAACTGTAATGTACTTTGGAACATGGTTTTCTGTTTTAGACCCTTCATGGGATATGTTTGAAGAGCGAGAATGGTTTTACGGATACTTATGGGGAAAAGATGGCCAAATTCCTATGAAACGAACGGGGGAGCTTGCAAAGCCATATTTACCAAAGTCTGAATTCTTTGAGCGGGCAAGAACAATCGAAGAGATGAAAGCCGATGATGCGATAACTGTTGGTGTCAGATGTGGGGAGCGGTATCACACGGAATAGTAGAAATCCTGCGAAATATTTATAGATTTAAACAACCATATTAATCCATCATCGCTCAGGCCAAATTTCAAAAAGGCTTGGCTATTTATTAATATCAGGTAGGGGGGGTAAGTATTGTTTAAAGATAGATCACAGGTGATTTTTTCAGTTATGCTTATGTCGGTGTTACTGTTTGTGTCAGCAGCGTCAATGTCACTGGCACAGAATATAACCGGGGGCATTAATGAAAGTGAGACAAAAGTTAATTTTTCGAAAGCGTTAGAAGACTCGAATAGTACAATAGTTACAGGGATATCCGGACCAGTCCACAACCTTGACACCGGAGAAAATTTTGAAACAATCCAGGCTGCGATAGATGCTTCAAATACAACACATGGGCACACAATTACAGTTGATGCCCGGACTTATTATGAGAATGTGAATGTTTACAAACGTTTAACGATCCGATCAACCTCTAAAAATCCTGTTGATACGATTGTCAATGTGGCCAATCCGGATTTTCATGTTTTTGAGGTGACATCAGATTATGTAAATATTAGTGGGCTTAAGTTAGAAGGTGGATTTTCTGGGATTTATCTTAATTCTTCCAATAACTGTAACATTTCCAGCAATAATTTTTCAAACAACATGCGTGGCATTTACCTGGAAGATTCAAACGGCAACATAATTTCACATAACAACGCATCTGAAAACGGGTACGGGATATACCTTAGGGTTTCAAGAAACAATCTGATATACAACAACTACTTTGAAAACACAAACAATGCACAGGACGACAGAACAAATACATGGAACATAACAAAGGTTGAGGGTAAAAACATAATAGGTGGCCTTTATCTTGGAGGAAACTACTGGTCCGATTATAGTGGATCGGATACAGATGGGGATGGACTTGGAAATACGTTTCTTCCGTACAATTCTTCGGGAAATATATCAACCGGTGGAGACATGCACCCATTTTTTGAACCGGGCTATGGTGTCAATCTTTCTGTTGATGCAGACGCTCAAACTGTCCCACCTGGCAAAAATGCAACATACAATCTCACGATCCGAAATACAGGAAATGTGGTGGATAGTTTTGAGATTTTGATTGATAACCCGAACAGTGCAACAGTCGCAAATTTGAATGAGACATCAATAAAGGATCTGGCACCTGAGGCGACCCAAAATGTTTTACTTAATGTCACAGATGAGGCTCAGGGGACATACATCGTTAATGTCATGGCAACTTCTGAGGGCGGGGGAGGAGGTGAAGGAGATACGGTAGATACGATAAGTATAACGACAACGGTAGAATCAGAACCGACCTATGGGGTCTCACTCTCACAACCGACTGAACAGACAACAATGCCAAATGTAAACGCAACATATAACATAACTGTAACAAACACGGGAAACCAGCCCGGTAATTTCACATTAGATCTAAATAATATGTCAGATGATCTGGCAGTTGCTTATCTGAGTACTGACTTAATAGAAAACCTGAACGGTGGAGCAAACGCGACAGTATTTTTAAACGTAACTGATGAAACACCCCGAATATACAATGTTAGTGTTACAGCAGTTTTGCTTGGAAATGAAAGTGTGAATGATACCATCACTTTAGTGACAACGGTCTCACCGATAAACATAACCGCATTTAATGTGAAAGACGGGACACTTGCAAACACAATAAATGCAAATGTCACAATAAAAAATGATGGTGACTCTGTAATAAATGTAACCCTTGTTGTAAGTGGTGGCGAAAAAATAAATGGTTATCCACTTGCAGGAACAGGTGTAATTGCAAATCTTGATCCGGATCTGTCAGTATCACTTCCAATGCTCGTTTATGTGCCGATAGGCGCCGATACAGGTAGATATGATCTATACGCGGATGCGTGGATTGAAGGGGATTATCCTGACATGTCAAAAATGGTTTATTTTGGGCCAAAAGTGACAAATGTCACTTCTT
>DAOWMC010000017.1 GCA_030643285.1 Methanobacteriota archaeon
CATCGGGTGCAGAAATGTTTGTTATCTTCATATTAGAAACATCGGAATTTGGCATTGTTATTATTGCGTGATCAATTACATTGTAAAGCCTTGTACTTCTCAGACCAACCTCTTTGACCTCACATATCTCCCCAGAATCCAGAATAATTCGGTCATTAAGTTTAAAAGGTTGATCAATCATCAATGTGAAGCCTGAAAGCATATTGGATATCGTTTCTTGAGCAGCTAATGCAACTGCAATACCTGCAATCCCCATCCCTGCAAGCATGGGAGTAATTTCTATGTCTAACAGATGCAGGATCGTAATAATCCCTATAACCGCAATAAGTATTCCAGCAATCTGATCTACAACCGGTATTATAACATCGACGATATTATTATCTGATTTTTTGGCAAGTTCGTATCCATACTCTTTTATAACGGCGTCGGAAATACGATAGGCAACCCAGGTAGATAATAAAACGCTTACGATCTGGAATAGGATTTTAACCGCTACTAATTCTTCAAATGGAAATTTTACATAATTAAAAGCTAAATAAACACCAAAAACAAGTATGATGATATAAAGGGGCTTTTTAATCGCCTCAAGTATTATATCATCTATTTTAGTTTTTGTTTTAGCTGCAAAACGCTCTAAATATATCTCAAATATATAAAGGCAGACTTTTGCAGCTGAAAGCGCCAGTATGACTATTAAGAAGGCGATTACATAGTTAATATATCCCCATTCGAGTATCGAAGAGATCTCAATCATAGATTTTTATCAATCGTAATCACTTGGCTTTGGCATCTCATGTTTGAGTCCTTTTCTCTGTCTGACTTTCATTATCGTATCATTTGCCAGACTCTGTGGAATTGGCTCAAACCCTGCTTGCTCTGTACTCCATATCGCCCTGCCTTCCGTTGCAGACCTGATATCACCTGCAAATCCGAAAAGCTCTGCCACAGGTGCCTTTGTTTTAATTATACTCATATCTCCTTCGGAACCTAAATCAAGAATCTGCCCCCTCCTTCCCTGTATCTCTTTTGTGGCGTTACCCATATACAATTGCGGAACACTTATGAAAACATATTGAATAGGCTCGAAGAATGTTGGAGTTGCCATCAAAATTGCTGAATGCAAGGCACGTCTAACCGCAGGAATGACCTGTGCCGGCCCCCTGTGAATGGCATCCTCGTGCAACTTCACATCAATTAACCTGACCTTTATACCCTGACACCTCTCTTTGGCCAGTGGCCCATGGGTTACTGCCTCCCTAAACCCTTCAAGGATCAGTTCCATCGTCTCGTGCAGGTATTGGATACCTTTTGTCATGTCTATGAACATATTTGCCTCGATGATTTCTGAAATTTTTCTTGCCTCAACTTTTGCCATACCTGCTTCCATGAATTTTTCCCTGCGTTCAACCTCAGGTATATTCATCGAGGCTTCACCGGATTTTATCAGGTCAATACACTTTTGGTCAAGTGGCTCGACTTCCATATAAAAACGGTTGTGCCTGTTTGGTGAGACACCTTCGACTGGCCCGGCACTACCCTGCACAGTTTCCCTGTAAACAACAATCGGTGGGGATGTTATGATTGGCACATTCTTGTCATGCTCAATTCTGTATGCAACAATCTCCAGGTGAAGTTCGCCCATACCCGAGACCAGATGTTCACCTGTCTCTTCATTTATCTCTACCTGAAGTGTCGGGTCCTCTTTTGAATATTGACGGAGAACCTCTATGAGTTTTGGTAGATCTTTCATGGACTTTGCCTCAACAGCAACGGTGACAACAGGCTCACTGGCATGCTTTATACTCTCAAACGGATTCATTTCAATTGAAGAGACTGTGGAACCAACAAAAGCATCCTTAAGCCCTGTTACTGCAACAATGTTACCACAGGGTATGTTTTCCACTTCTACTCTTTCGGCCCCCATGAACACCCCAACCTGTTGAACCCTATTTGGTTTTGGCATTCCAGAGATTATTAACTCCTGCCCACGTGTCAGGGTCCCACTAAATAATCTACCAGCTGCTACTTCACCTGCATGGGGGTCTGTGCATATATCAGTAACCATAAAAGCTACAGGTCCATCAGCATTACAACCCACCATAGATTTTGAAATATCACTTTCCTTATCCCCATGCCATATGATCCCAATTCTTCTTTTTTGGGCTTCAAACGGATCTGGTAGGTGTTTTATAACCATGTCAAGCATAATCTCATGAAGCGGACATTTTTCGGCAAGTTCCTTCTGGGATCCATCACGACAGTAGTCATAAACATCATTAAAACCTATGCCACTTTTTTTCATGTGAGGTACGCTTATCGCCCAGTTGTAGAGGGCAGATCCAAAAGCAACAGTACCATCTGAAGCATCTAACTTCCACTCTTTGTACTTGTCCTTGCTCATACCCTCAATCAACTTGTTAACCTTATCGATCACAGACCCCAGACGGATTTGCATCTCCTGTTTATCCACCTTGAGCTCATTTATGAGTCGATCAACCTTATTAACAAAAAGCACAGGCTTGACGTTTTCTTTTAAGGCTTGCCTGAGGACAGTCTCTGTTTGGGGCATAGCACCCTCCACAGCATCCACCACAACTATAGCACCATCAACAGCTCTCATTGCCCTTGTGACATCGCCTCCAAAGTCAACGTGACCTGGGGTGTCAATCAGGTTTATAAGATACTCGCTACCATCAAATTCATGAACCATCGAGACATTTGCAGCATTTATTGTTATACCTCTCTCCTGCTCCTGCTCATCAAAATCCATAAATAACTGCCTTCCTGCAAGTTCCTTTGAAATTATTCCGGCACCAGCAAGGAGATTATCTGTCAGTGTGGTTTTCCCATGATCTATATGAGCAACAATTCCAATATCTCTAATCTTTTCCTGTTTATCCATCAACTCTTTTACATGTACGACCATTTTTTTTCTTACTGTCATCAGTATACACCGTATCAATTCTAATTATTGACTATACATTGTTTAAGCTTTAATATTTTTTAAACTTTGCCATGCAAAATCATAATTATGATTTTACAGATATGTAGGAAACTATAAACACATTCCTATATCATTCCACTAAAATCTAATAAAATTATATCTGTTTAGCCCTCCTTTCAACCACAAGATTACACAGACAAAGCTTTTCAAAAAAGCTTTGATGCAAAACCGTTTTTATCTCATGTCCTGCCATGAAACTCATTTTATCTACTCTTTTAAGTAGCGGTGCTTTTATGGGCTTTTTGAAGTTTCTTGATCAGTTTATGCAAATACGGATGAATAGATATCCCCACCGATCATGTTGCCAAAATAGTTTGAGGATACCTAGAATAGCAACCATTATAAACCATACAAAATGAGATATAAGCTATGTGCGGATGGGAGTTGCCTGAGGAAGAAAATAATACTCTTTTACCCCTGATTGGAAAGAAAGTAAAGGATGCATACTGCATAAAACCTTATAAAACTCACACTGAATATGTTATCGAGTTTGAAGATGGAACCAAGCTTAGCTGGGTATTTTCTGATGGTTCCTGTAACCCGAAAGTAGAGTCTCCTAAAGGCTGAGGCGCTATATGGTGGCACCATCCAGCTTTAGCATCGCCTCTTTTACGAGGCTTATCCTTTTTTGAACTACAAGGTTATCGTGTTTTAGCTTTTTATTTCTTTGGGTAAGCATCCTTTTAACCTCTTTTGATGCAGGCCCACCCAGAGTATCTTTTGCTTCCACGGCTAAATACACATCTACCGCTCCTTTGAGCATTTCTTCTGTCAAACCAAGCTCGCTCAACTTCTTTCCAATTATTTCCATCGAAATGTTGTCTATTTCACCCAATCTGACATTTTTAACATCTTTTTGCCTTTTTGCCAAAGAACCAACGATCTGATGTGCATTTCTGAACGGAATACCAGTTGATCTGACAATAGTGTCTGCAATTTCCGTTGCGCATATAAATCCCATGTCCAGTTTATCACATATCGCCTCTTTTTTAACATTCATCGTCTCAATCATCTTAGAAGCAATCCGTATCGACGAAGATGTAATCTTTACGGCTCGCAGAAGAGATGGTGTGACCTCCTGAAGGTCCCTATTGTATGAAAGTGGTAACGATTTGCAGATAGATAGTGCAGAAGTAAGACAACCATAAACCGTGCCGGTTTTTCCCCTTATCAATTCTGCAACATCCGGATTCTTTTTTTGAGGCATGATAGAACTCACACTTGAATATGCGTCGTCTAACTCAATAAAGCCAAATTCAGATGTTGCCCACAAAATGATCTCTTCGCAAAGCCTGCTTAGATTTGTCATCAGATTTGAAAAACTGCAAAGACACTCGATCAGATAATCTCTTGAGCTCACCGCATCCATTGAATTTTCTATAAGACCATCAAAGCCCAAGAGTTCAGTCGTTCTTTTCCTGTCAATTGGAAAACTAGTTGAGGCAAAAGCAGCAGCACCCAGAGGATTCAGATTTGTGTGTGCGTAGGCGTTCATAAGCCTTGTAAAATCACGACCAAAAAGATCCGTATAGCACAAAAGATGGTGTGCGAGGGTGGTGGGCTGTGCATGCTGAAGGTGTGTAAACCCGGGGATTACAGTATCAATATGCTCTTTTGATTTTTCTATAAATACCCCTCTTAACTCATTTATGTGGCAGAACATAGATAGCAATTCATCCCTTAGCGCAATCCTTATGCAGGTTGCAACCTCATCGTTTCTTGATCTTGCCGTGTGTATCCTGCCACCGGCTTCACCAATTGCTTTTATCAGGTTGGTTTCTATTGCAGCGTGGATATCTTCATAATCACTTAAATTGATGGAAGCTATACCTTCATTCTCAATTTTTTTTAGTCCATCGAATACGTTAAAAGCATCTTCTTTGGAAATTATACCACATTCACACAGCATCAAAACATGCGCCCTGTCAACCTGGATATCAGCATCAAAAAGCCATGTATCCACCTCCAAAGAGAGTACGAACTTTTTAACATCCTCGTCCATTTTTGATGAAAGCCTTGATCTAAGAATATCCATAAATAATACCCAGTTTAATAGTATACTAATACATTATTTCAGTTGTGTTGGTATGAAAGTTGGTATAATCACAAGAGGAAGATACGGGCATCGTGTTATAGATACGATAAAAAAATGGACTGATATGTCTGTTGTTTCGACAGGGTTACCCGAACCTGAGCTTTCGAATTTCATAGAAGAGCCTGAAAAGATCGTTGAACAGATAGATAAATCTGTATTCGATGTGGATCTACTTATGAGTTATGCATTGCATCCTGATTTAAATCCTGAGATTGTTAAACTTTCTGGAAAATTGGGGGTCAAGGCGGTTATAATTCCAGGGGGTGCTCGAAGGGCAGGAAGTCTAGAAGAGTTAAATCAAATTTCAAAAGAGTATGGAATAGCCATAGAAGTAACTGAAATCTGTTGTTCTCACGCAGGTTCAGACGATGAAACGATTAATGAATTTTTATCAAAGCTTGGACGACCAGAGTATAAAATTGAAACAAAAGATGGCAAAGTCTCAAATGTCGAGGTAGTCAGAGGGGCCCCGTGTGGCAGTAGCTTCCGGGTCGCAGAACAGTTGATTGGACTGGATCTGAAAGAAGCTCCGATAAAAGGAGGGTGGTTTACCCAGATATACCCTTGCAGGGCTTCACGTGGAATAAAAGGAAAGATTCATACATCTGCCGAGATTCATAAAAAAGCTGTTGAGGATGCATTGGGATAATGTCTCAATGATAGTCTTCTTATCTGATGTGTTCAAAGAATTTGCTTATACAAATAGCGGTATATCATATCAGTTGTAAATGTTTAGGGCATCAGTTGCCAATGCGGAATTTGAGGTAGGTGTTAATCTAAACCAGCTTAGCTACTAACTCGCCTTTTTTTGCCCCAATATTGGTTGCAACAGGCTGACATTTGGCCCTTAAGATGTAAATAAGCCTATTTTTAAATTTTTCATCGAAATCCGAAATAGTCTCATAATTACCCATGCCTTTTGCCAGAATCAGGTATTTTTGGTCCCAGAAAATATCCAAAAATTTTTTGGGGGATGTATCCGGGTTGACGCCTATATATGAACCGCTCGGTACGACAGGTGCACTTTTAAACCCGAGATCCTTCAAGTCAGCTGCGGTAACATCATTGATTATCGGATCTTTTTTTGGGGAAACTATAACATTTTTTCCCATACTGATAAGCTCTTCTATTGCAAAAATATCAAATATTACCTCTCCCGTGTTATCTAAAAGATACAGTATGTTTTCACTTTTTGAGATTGCGGATTTGATCTTTTCGGCTTCCCAATTCAGGTTCTCATTAAGTATCTCTTCAAATACCCGATGAAAGGTCAAATGATCATATGTGTGGTCTTTAACCCCATACTCCATCGTATTTGCAGCAGATAATATCCTGATCAAGGCTTCCAATTTATCATTTGAGTTTTTAAAAAAGTCTTTTGCAACTGGTAAAAGATTTAATCCTGCCTCATTACTCTTTTTTTTTAATTCGGCATAAATATCAGTGTCCGAGTTATATCTTTTTATAAGATTCTCTCTAAAAGTGCCTATTTTTGCCGGAACTGTTCCTGTTTTAAAGTTTTCTGACACATATTTTAATAGTTCAGCAAGGCACTCCATCTTTTTGGCCTCGTCAAAAAAAGCCAAGTCGCACTCAAAGTTTGCCCTTTCAAATATGCAAGCGATACATTCCGGTTTGACCTTCATAACTAACACTGTGCCTTGATTATCTTTATACTTTGCTTCTACAATTTCAAACCGTATTTACCTTGACTTTGTCACATTAAAAAACTTACTCGTCGGTATCTACCTCTCAATCCTTAGACTTGTTGCATAATAAGCAAAAAATAGAACCATGCATACCGATTTTTAGTACTTTTACAAATTTCGAGTACCGCCCTATCGTTTCTGCCTTTATTTTGGCAACAAGTCAAGTAAAGTTAAACTATAGGACATATACTTAAAAATTTGTGGCAAGTTCTGTTGATAAAGGTTTTTTGATGGAAAAATAGGGCTTATTTTGGTTTCTTTGAAAGTCAAGAGATATAGGAAACTTACTTAAAAACATGCATTGATAAGTTTTAAGTTCAAAATGGGGGATTATAGGTAATGGAGTTTAGATAATGGGATGCACGATAATGGTTGGAGGGCTCTTTGGAGATGAGGGTAAAGGAAAAATTGTTGCCCATGTTGCATGTTTTGACAAACCATCAATAATTGCAAGAGGGGGTGTGGGACCTAATGCGGGTCACACCGTGATAGTTGGCGATAAAAGGTATGGAATCAGAATGATCCCTTCCGGGTTCGTGCATAAAGATACACGCCTTCTTATAGGAGCAGGTGTTCTGGTCGATCCGAATGTCTTTTTGGGTGAAGTATCTTCGCTCGACGTTAAAGGGCGGGTTTTTGTCGATAAACGTTGCTCTATAATTGAGGAAAAACACATAGTGCAGGACAAGGGAAGTTCCCACCTGTTTAAAAAAATCGGATCAACAGGAACAGGTTGCGGTCCCGCAAATGAAGAGAGGGTTAGAAGAACTGCAAAACAGGCAAAGGACATAGAGGATTTGCAGGCTTTTTTAACAGATGTTCCCCTTGAGATTAATGAAGCCCTCGATAAAGGTGAAAATGTTATGATTGAGGGAACCCAGGGCTTTGGCATATCGCTCTACTATGGGACGTATCCGTTTGTAACGTCAAAAGACACTTCTGCATCTCAGATGGCTGCTGATGTTGGCATTGGTCCATCCAGGGTTGATGATGTCATTGTTGTTTTCAAATCTTTTCCAACGCGTGTTGGAAGTGGGCCATTTGAAACAGAGATGACCCCTGAAGAGGCAAATGGTCTGGGTATAGAGGAGTTTGGAACGGTGACTGGCAGACCAAGACGCATAGGGATGTGGGATGGAAAAATGGCAAAGTACTCTGCAATGATAAACGGAGCGACCCAGATAGCGCTTACAGGTTTGGATAAGATAGATCCGGCCTGCAAAGGTATCACTGATTATGATAAGCTGAGTACAAAGGTTAAGGAATTTGTTGAAAGTGCACAAAAAGATGTTGGTGTGCCCTTCACACTGCTATCTACCGGGCCTGAAATATCCGAAATAATCGATTTGAGGGGAAATTAAGGATTATGATAACAAAAAAAGATATAGAGCATATGGGATGGCTTGCAAGAATAGACCTCACAGATAAGGAAAAAACGGAGTTTACCGGGCAGCTAAACTCGGTTCTGGAGTACTTTAACACGTTAGATGAGGTTGAGGCTGATGTTTCCCCGACACACCATGTTTTAGGGATTACAAATGTTTTTAGGGAGGATATTGCAAAAGAATCCTTGGACCAAAAATTAGTGCTTAAAAATGTTCGGAAAAAAGAAGGTTCATATATCAAAGGTCCAAGGATTAATCCTTAATAATTCATCATAACAATCATTCCCTTCTGCGAAAGTTTTATATTGCTTAAGCAGATGATTGTTAAGTAAATACAGGGGGTATTACTTTTGAATGGACAAATTGGAGAAACCGCCGGAGAAATCTGGGATCTACTAGATAGCAATGGTGAAGTAGGTATTAGCAAGCTGGCATCTGAAATCAATAAGCCGAACCCTGTTGTTTATATGGGGCTTGGATGGCTTGCAAGAGAAGACAAAGTAAACGTTGTTAAGAGTAAAAAGGGTACTAAAATCTCATTAAAATGAGTTTTTTAGTTTTCCCTTATGGGTATACCAGCTTCCCAACCTCTTAGTTTGTAATATTCTTCTAACATTGGTTTTAAATCGACAAGACTATCTTTACATGGGCCTTCCACATGGCTTTCGTGTGTAAAGCGCCTTGGTAATGTGTCATCTTTTTGTGATATGCCTTCCCGGATATTGAATAATCTCTGCAGGTCATATATTTTTTCACCCACGTTTACCATTTTAGCAATGTCAATTTCCACACCGGTAACCATAGAGAATATCTTTGCAGTATATACAGGACCTTTACCCAGCCGGATTAATGGAAGCAGACAAACAACCGAAGAGTTCATAAAAGTCGTCCAATCCTGCATTATCTTAACAAGTTTTGCCTTCTTTTCTTCTGATTTTGGATCAAGCCTCTTTGGAAGGTCTAATGAAGAACATCCGAGCCCCATCTCTGCCAGAGCGACCATCCCCATCATGTGACAGGCGCCCCGCATACCCGTTGAATAGGTCAGACCCATTCCCTTCAGGGCCCTCGGATCAAACATTGGAATCTCAAGACCTTTACAGTGCATTGCTATTTCTTCTGCCCCAATCTTACCTGCTGCGATCCTGACACCATCAGCCAATACATCTCCAAATCCCTTACGACTACTTATATCTGATAAAAGTTCAAGCATACTTTCAGATCCCCATTCAAGTTCGATTCCGCCGAGCCCATCCTTGCTAACCAATCCACGTTCGTAACACTCCATTGAAAATGCAATGGCGTTACCTGCAGAAAGTGTGTCCATCCCGAGTCTATTACACACATCATTTGCCTTTGCAACAAGTTCGAGGCTATCATTTAAGCACAAGGATCCAAACACACTGCAGGTCTCATATTCAGGTCCTCTCCCACTTAAACCTGCATAAGGACCTTTTGTTATCTCAACCACCCTTTTACAGGCCACCGGACAGTTGTAACAGGTTTCTCGCTTCTTTAAAATTGTCTTTGTCATTGTATGGCCATCCAGATTAACCGCCCCCTCAAAACTTCCCCTTGTAAAGTACTTTGTGGGAAGTGCACCAAGAAGATTAAGAGAAGCCGAAGCACCGCTTGCTGTTCCATTTTCAGCAAAGTCCTTCACAATAGGATTACGTTTTACCTGTTTTCTAATCTCTTTTGAGAGTTCATTCAACTCATCTTCTTTTGCAACCTCAACCTTGCCAGTCCCTCGAACCGAAATTGCCTTAAGATTTTTGGAACCCATCACACAACCCATACCGGTTCTTCCGGCAGCACCACCCTCATTCATTATAGCGGCAAATTTAACCAGGTTTTCACCTGCAGGACCTATACAGGAAACCCTTGTCTTTTTATCTTCAGAATCTTTTTTAATCCCTTCTTCTGTTTCAAAGCAATCCATCCCCCAAAAATCCTTTGCATCTTTTATCTCAACGTCATCGTCTTTGATTGAGATATAAACCGGGTGATCCGCCCGTCCTTCTATGATCATCGCATCAATCCCCGAGTATTTTAGTTCAGCCCCAAAATAACCGCCTGAAGTGGCCTGTCCATATATCCGGGTCAATGGTGATTTTGCAGAAACCACATGCCTCCCTGAAAAGAGAGCTTTTGAACCGGTAACGGGACCTGTTGCAAATATAAGTTTATTATCCGGTGATAGG
>DAOWMC010000092.1 GCA_030643285.1 Methanobacteriota archaeon
ATCCCTTGTGGATCAGTTCTATTTTTCTTGTTGCCAGATACAGGTCTTTAATAGTAAATTTAACGAATTCCATCCTCTAAAACCATCTATTCTATTGAGGTGATGGTTAAAATGGGTTTTTATTGCGTTATCTGGCAGGAGGTGGGTGGTTGGATTATAAATGTTAATGTGACAAAGTCAAGTTAGTAAAAAGAGGTATTATAAAACCATCCAAATATGTATAATTCATGGACTCCTTTTGACGTTACAAAAAGAAAAAATGCAAGGGTATAAGATGTAGAGCATATTATTTGTAAACCGTATGGGTGAAACAGGTTCTACTTGGTTACTTTCTCGTGTTGAAGGAGCTTTAGTATATTCAAAAAAAAAGGATGTAGGGGCATTAAGCGAGCTTGGACAACCAAAAATAATAATCGTCGGATGCGGTAAGGCGGGCGGCAGCACGGTAAGTCGCTTGAGTTCTATTGATCTTAAAGGTGCTCAAACCATCGCAATAAACAGCGATGAAAAACATCTGGACACTATTGATGCTGATATAAAAATTTTAATCAGTGGGTCACTTAATAAAGGCCTTAAAAATCATGATTTTACTGAAACTAGTAAGAGGGCTGCCAGACTTGTAAGGGGAACACTTGAAGATGTTCTGAAAGATGCAGATATTGTCTTTGTGACTGCGGGAATGGGTGGTGTAGTAGGAACAGTAATTTCGTCGGTTGTTGCTGACATTGCAAAAAAACAGGGTGCAACTGTGATTGGAATGGTCTCTTCTCCGTTGCGGATGGAAGGAAAACGGGTGATAACCGCTGAAGAAGGGATCTGGGAGCTAAGGAAAACAGCAGATACGGTGATTGTTTTAGATGGCAACAGACTATCCGAATATGCGCCTGGTTATCTATCACTCATAGAATTATTCTCAGTTATGGACCAGATTATAGCCGAAGCCCTAAAAGACATTACAGATACATTAACACAGTATACGCTCATGTTCCTTGAATATGCGGACATAAAAACCGTTATGGGCTATGGTGGTATTGCGGTGATGTTAACGGGGGAGATTGAGTTGGGGAATACAGATGATGTTGTTAAGGAGGTTTTGACCCACCCGCTATTAGATGTTAATTACAGAAGCGCCCAGGGAAGTCTCATTCTTATTACAGGCGGACCTGATTTAACATTAAATGAGGTGGAATCCATCGCAACTTCACTAAAATACAGCTTCAGCCCGCGTACCAGAGTCATTTGGGGTGCAAAAATAAAGAGGGAATATGAAGGAAGGGTTAGAGTTCTGGCGATTATGACCGGGGTGCGGTCTGCACATATATTTGGGCCCAATAAGGCAAGAATGCCAATGTATGAGGCTGACCCTAAAAACAAAGATAGAACAGCAGTGATTGATATCATTCCGTTTCAAAAATGTTAGAGATGCGGCCTCTAAAACCCTGAATACAACTCATCATGCGGATGTACAACAATACCTTCAGGAGTAATATCATAAGGATTCATCCTCTTGCTATGAGCTGAACCCCTCATCTTGTAAATCTCAAGGCTATGAACCCGTTCATTTTCCATTCTTTTGAAGTACATGGCAATGACACCATCTGTAACAAAGTTTTCAATCCCGAATCTGTTTGGATTTGATTCATCTAACACCTCACAGGTTAAAATTGACGTCATCCCCAAAATTTCCAGTGTTATGCTAAGTTTTAAAAGCTCTATTCTTAGCTTGGATATATCCTGAATATAAAGACCAATAGACGTGGATGAGTCTACAACTGCCCTTTTTGCACTGATCTCCCCCTGAATGGATATGATATGATCGATCATGAACTTCATATCAAATGGCCTGACATCAACGTATTTTTCACGAGATTTAAGATTTAGCTTTGTTGATGTTGCATCAATTATGGCAAGTTTACCTTCATCTTCAAGCGCCTTTAGGTCCCATCCAAACATAAAGGCATTTTCACGAATCTGTTTTGGCCGCTCCTCAGTAGCCACAAATATCCCACATTCGTTAAAATCTTTTATACCATTATACAGAAACTGGAGGCTAAATACAGTTTTTCCGGCCCCCGAGGTGCCCGAAAGTAGATAAGTCCTATCCCTGACCAGCCCCCCCTCACACAACTCGTCAAACCCCTCTATCCCTGTTGGAACCCTGTTTTTTAGAGGAGTATCTTTTTTATTCTTTCTGGCCATATTTTACATTCTAATACTTCTTGGGATATTAATATGATTGGTCAAATATAAAAACATTCTAATAAATTGAACATAATTATAGTTGGGCGTGTGGCCTAGTGGACAGGGCGGCAGCCTCCTATCAAACTTTTTAAAAATGTTTGAACAAGAAATGGGAGGTAGCTGTAAATCGCGGGTTCGACTCCCGTCACGTCCGTAGTAATCCTGGTGGGTTTGTATCACATTTTCTTTGCTCTTCTAAGTAGCGGAGCTTTTGTCTGCTTCTTTAAGCTTTTAAATGACAACCTAAATGACAACCTAAATGACAACCATCATTCCAAAACGTAATGTGCACCTCTCCCGGAGCCGACCAAACGTATCACGCCTATATCTCCAAGTTTTGTGAGTTCTTTCAATGCAGCCTGTCTTGAAACTCCAAACATGTCTGCAACAACACCTGAGGTTATTTTACCCTTGCGATTCAGGTGCTCGATTATCCTCATCTGCCGCTCTGTAAGGGCGATCTGGCCTTTTTTATCCTTTTTAAGCTTGTCACTTGAAAGCCTCAATACCCGCCCTTTTACCTGTGATATGGATACTAATACACCCTCTGTAAAGTATTCTAACCATCCTGTAAGGTCTAATATGCTTTGATCAACTGATTTCAGCGCATCATAATATGAACGGCGGTCACTGTTGTAATAGTCATCAAGGGCAAAAAATCTTTTTGCATCAAAACCCCGGATGTAGAGGATCAGTGTTGAAAGGGCCCTTGCAGTTCTACCGTTCCCATCTACAAATGGGTGTATTCTAACAAACTCGTAATGTGTGATTCCCGCAACAAGGATATCGTTTGTATCCCTTGTTTCATGTGAATCCAGCCATTCCAATAGATCTTCTACAAGTCCGGGAACCTCGTCAGAGGGCGGTGGAGTGAAAACAACCTCTCCTGTATTACCATTTACGACAAGTACCTGCCTGTCACGATATCTTCCCGAGTAATCTTCACGTTGAAGCGTCTCTTTTGTAAGATCTTTATGCATCTTCAAGAGGGTTTTTTCACCTATTTTACTATCAGGCGAATATTCGGCTATGTGCTCCAAAACATTAAGGTAGTTTAAGACCTCTTCCCGGTCCTTTTTTGCAACCATCACCTTTCTTCCGGATGCAAGTGTACTCACCTCTTCAATCGTCAGTGGATTTCCCTCTATGCCTGTTGATGCATGGGCATTTTTAATGGTGGCCTCTCGTCTTAGCGAAACTTCCCATTTTGGAATGAGATGTGAGTTTAAAATGGCTTCCCTTGATGATGTTATCTCTACAAGATTATTCAAAATCCGATTTGTAATTTTAAAATTTGGGTTGAACATATTTAAATTTAAACATCTTCCTGTCTTGTTTTGCGCTCAATAGCTCCATCTCCCAGATTAATTCTGCCGCTTATATTACTTAAATTTTCAGTGCCTGGCTCAACCGGTAAATAAAAATCCCGAAAAGATAATAACCAATGAGGAGTATTACAGACTGATTATCTTAAATATTGATTTATAAAGAAAGATATATGTTTGATAGATATAGATTATTTTAACCAAAAGAGATGTTTAAAATGGATACGGAAGAAGGAAAAAAGAAAAAAGAATACGAAGCCCCAAAGATTTCGGAATGGAAGAGTATAAACAAAATGATGGATGGAGCAAGCGGGTTGTAGGTGATCTACATGTCAGACAAACCAAAGCTTAAAAAGAATCTTGGAAAGGAAGAAAAGTCATCATACATCACAAGGCAGTCGGAACATGGTATGCTTCTTTTTGATTATGATAGGGATACGATATACGAAACCAACGACTCAGGAACATTCATTGTAGAGCTAATGAACGGAGAAAATACAAAAGATGACCTCTTAAACAAGGTATGCGAGGCGTATGATGTCTCAGAAGAAGTGGCTCAGGTAGATCTTGAAAAGTTTTTCAAGAAAGTAGAGGAATATCGACTTGTAAAGTATTAAGGAATAAACAGGGGTAAAAACAATGAAAGACACTCAGACGAGGGTGATTGTAATATCCCCCGACTCTATTCTGACGCCTGAAGTTCTAAGAAATACAATCATAAAAAAATATAAAGTCACCGTTAAAGAAACGTGTTTTGGTGTCTATATCGAAGGGACGGATGATAAGCTCAAAGACATCGTAGATGATGTAAGAGAATTGGATAAAAATGGAATATTTTCAAAGTCAAGGGGCTTTCCCATTGGTGATGTGCGAGTATGCAGGTCGACAAGAAAGGGGGGGCCAAGGCCAGGATTTCACCAGCTTGACGCTGAATACAAGTTACTACCGCGGATAAGGGCAGGATTGGATGCGATGGACCGTGGAGAGGAGATACCACAGGTGTCTGATAAGGGGAAGATCGATATTAAGATATTATCCAAGATTATTGAGGAAACATGAAAGTTTTTATATTACCACCAAATAGTCTGATTTTGTCCGATCTGGTAGAAAGAGCAGGGCACGAACCGCTTGTTCTAATGAAAAAGATCGGAGAAAGAGTTAGAGACCCTGAAATAGATTCACCGCCGCTTAATATAACGGATAAAGAGCCAAAAGAGGGTTTAAGATATGCAGCAATCGAGGTACCGGCGGGTGTGAGGGGGCGGCTTGGCCTTATCGGGCCACTTATCGATGAAGCTGAAGCAGCAATTATACTTCACGACGCCCCATTTTCAGCCGGTTGTGTGGGGTGTGCAAGAACCGAAGATTTGCTTAAATATCTGATCCGTGCTAAATTTATACCAACAATAGAGGTTATCTACCCCCACGATGAAGAAGCGGCCAAAAAAATGGTAAAAGACATAATGGATTTTTTAGGGTCACTTGATAGATCGAATGGGGCGGATTAATGGTTGTAAAAATTGCCCAAATATCTTGTGGGTCAGAGTATTCGGGTGTTCAAAAAGAGATTGATGATTCAGTTAAGCGAGTTGGTGCAGAGCTATTTTTTCCAGAAGTAGATCTTGAATCTGTAGAGCATATCGTCGACGAATTTAGCTACGATGCTAAAAGCCCCGGAATTAAATTGATGCTTACCCGGGCCAAATCAATTATTGATGGTGAAACTGATGCTGATGCGGTCTTCATTAACTCATGTTTCAGGTGTGCAGAAGGTGCATTGGCAAGAAACGAAATCAGAAAAATGATTCAGACTAAAACAAAGTTGCCTGTTGTAATGTACTCTTTAACGGAAAGAACCACGTCGACCGAGTTACTTACTAGAATG
>DAOWMC010000148.1 GCA_030643285.1 Methanobacteriota archaeon
AAAAGATCACTTGGAACACAGAATGTACAAAAAGAAAGAGGTAGAATCTGGGTTAAAGAAGGCGATCCCAAAAAGCTTAAAAAAATTCTTGGAATTCAATCATTTTCTCCATGCAGTCAATGTGGGCTGGATGAGTTAGAAGATTTTGTTTTGGATAATGCAAAAAAATTATTAAAAGGTAAAAGTAGCTTTGGCCTTAAGGTTAAGCGGTCAGGCGACCACGATTTTACATCCCAAGATGTCGCAAAGGATCTGGGTGGGAAAATTCAAAAAGAGATGCCCCGACTGTGTGTTAATCTTGATAACCCACAAAAGTGGATATTTATTGAAATCAGGGATAATAACTGCTATGTTTTTGATAGAATCATAGAAGGATTTGGGGGATTGCCTGTAGGAGTCTCGGGAAGACTTGTATCGCTATTTTCGGGGGACATATATTCGGCTGTTTCTTCCTGGATGATGATGAAAAGGGGATGTGAAATAATTCCGATTTATTTTGATTGTAAAAATCAGGCTGATTTTGACCGGGCAAAAGAGATTTCAAATACCTTAAAAGATTTTTATTTGGATTTCAATTTAAAAATCGTTGACGGCCAGATCAATAAAAAGAAGATGTATGAGGTTGCAGAAAAGATTGCAGAAGAGACTGGTGCCAAAGGGATCGTCGCGAGCGAGACTTTATGTTTATGTCATCCGAACAACACCGGGCGATTCGAGGATTTGATTGACCGGGATAAATTTTTAAAATTACCAATATATAGGCCACTGACATGTCTTGATAAATACGATATAGAGACGATCTCAAAAAAGATAGGCGTGGGAAATTAAGTATTTGTTTAGCTCCTTTATGACCACAAGCCCCTAAGATACTCAGAAAGCACAAGAATCGTGAAAGAAACATCAATTAGCTTACCAAGAGGCCTTAGTGGGCTACAAACTTTCCAAAACCAAAGCGTTACGAAGGCTACGGATTGGATCGAGATTATAAAGATTGGTTTAACCTACATAATCTCGGGCGCTTCGATCCCCATCAACTCGAGTGCCTCGCAAATTACGATTCTTGTACAATCGACCAGGCAAAGTCGAGCTTTCTTAAGTTCATCTTCTACACTTAAGACTGGTGCATCCCTGTAAAACTGGTTGAAAAGTTCGGTTAGCTCCCTTGCATATGTGGCAATAAGGTGTGCCTTAAGGTCTTTTGAAACAATTTCAATCACCAATGGGAATTTTGACATCTTTTTTATAAGATCCACCTCAGATTTTTCTATTAATAGATCCGGATTAAACCCCGGTTCATCATCGGATTTTCTTAAAATTGAGCAGCATCTTGCGTGGGCGTATTGGATAAAAGGAGCACCCTGTTTTTCAAAATCAAGGGCATTTTTCCAGTCAAAAGTAGTTGATTTCTCTGCAGAAACACGTACGATGTCATAGCGTATGGCCCCGACTCCAACTGACCTGGCAATATCTCTCTTGATATCTTCTGTCAGATCACTTCGCCTCTTATCGACTTCTTCATAGGCGGCTCGCTCGACCTCATCTAAAAGTTCATCCGTTGTTATGAATTTACCTTTCCTTGTGGACATAGAGCCCTCCGGAAGTGAAACAAACTCAAAAATGACGATCTCTGGTGTTTTAACACCTAAAATCTCCAAAACTTTAACGAGCTGTGATGATATGAGCTTATGATCGGCACCAAAAATATCTATAACCCTGTCACAATCCTTTGCCTTCATTTTATGGTATGCGAGGTCTCTTGTGGAGTAAAGTGATGTCCCATCAGATCTTTTGACAACGTACTCCTTTTCAAACCCGAACTCGTTCAGATCGAGTACAAGCGCACCACCTTGAATCTCCGAATATCTGCTTTGTTCAACGATTCCAATTATATCTCTAACCGTACCGGACCAGACAAAATCACTTTCCCATACAAATCTGTCGTGCTTTATATTCATACGCTCAAGCGTTGAGCGGATCCCTGAAAGGCAGAGGTCCACGGCACCCATAAATTTTTCTTTTATTTTTTTGTCACCCGCCTCATATTTTTGCATAAACCCATCCACTTCTGCTTTTAAACCGTGGTCTTTCTCTATCGCCCTGTTTGCGGATATATATACCTCTGCGACCGCATGATCTGACTTTTTTTCCAGAAGATCGTACCTTTCCAACCCGAAGACTACCATCGCAATTTGCCTTCCCATATCGTTTACATAGTACTGCGTTTCTACATCGTAGCCAGCCTTTCTTAAAACTCTTGAAAGTGTGTCCCCTATAATGGAGTTTCTTATGTGTCCGACATGAAGTGGCCCATTTGGATTTGTGGAGGTGTGTTCCAAAATAATCCTGTCAGAATAGCCAAGTTGACCATAATCACATTTTTTTTCTGATATCGCTTCAATTGTATCATTTAAAAAAGATCTATTCACAAAAAAGTTGATGTAAGGGCCACTAACTGTCGCATCGGCTATAAATTTATAATCACTAATCCGTATGTGTTTTGCGATCTCCCCTGCAATCTCCTTTGGCGACTTCTTTAGTTTTGAAGCGAGTTTGAATGAAACGGATGAGGCCAGGTCTGCATGATCTGATTCCTCCAATTCGGCATCAGCTTCAATACCGGCTGCCTTCAGCGCATTTTTTAGGCAGGACTCGACTTCGTCTCTGAATGAAAGGAACATATTACATCAAAGGGCATGGATGGGATAAAAAATTGTTTATTTTGCGGAGTATTATTTCAAGCTGAAAGAATTTTTTTGTAGTGTGAATATTTTAAGCAACCGCTTTACCGCAAAGGTATACCCGAGAGCCACTTAAACGAACACGAATGACCCCCGTGTGATGATACCTGATATGCTACAAAATTAATTTTTGGCTTTTAAAACACCTTGCTTTATGACTTAAATCATCCTTCCGACTTCAACCACCTGGACACTTTCCACATCTTCGACCTTTGAAAAAGCATCCTCTACGGGTTGGGTTCCCCCTTCATCATCACCAAGAAGCACAACGGCAATAACCGCCTTCAGACCAAATGCAATGGGTTCCTCTGAAAATCCATTTAATTCTACATTTTCTGGCAACGCCCCTTCCAAACGATTCTTCAGGCCATCAAGGTCCGTTTCAATGCCTTTTGGCATTATTTTGATTTTAGCTGCAACATCTCCCATATTCATCACCTATGGCCCTGTAAACCCACATTCGGGACATTTATAAGGGTTGCTCTGTTTCCTACATCTGCCACATCTACCGATTTCGTTCCCACAGGTGGGACAAGGAAACCGTGTGAAACCTGTTTCTATGAGTCTAACACCGCAGGATGTACAGAATTTCAATTTTGACTTGGACATGATATAACGCCCAATGGTAATACGCCTAAATATACTTTTTTATTCACCGTTTTTCAAAACGGATATATTAGCCATTTCAAAAAATTCTAACGAAGCTTTATCAGGGTACGATTTTCCGAATACGACTCTTTTTATTCTTGAATTTATAAGCATTTTGGCACAGAGAATGCACGGCTGATGTGTCGTATATATAGATGCACCTTCAATACTAACTCCATGCAAGGCGGCCTGTATGATTGCATTTTGCTCTGCATGAACACCTCTACAAAGCTCATGCCTCTCCCCGGATCTTATATTTTTCTCTTCTCTTATACATCCAATATCCAAACAGTGCTCCAAATCTATTGGCGCACCGTTATAACCTGTTGATAGTATCCTTTTGTCTCTTACAACTACAGCACCAACCTGCTTTCTTAAACAGGTGGATCTTTTTGCTACAACATATGCAATCTCCATAAAATAATCGTCTATTGATAATCTATCCGGTCCTTTTTTTTCAATCAAGCCTTCAGTCATGCCAGATTCTTTATGCGCATGATAAACAGTATTTCTTGCGGTATTGGTCTGATGTAATTTGCACATTCTATGTGTTTATTCTGGCAAAGTCAAAGGACCCATGATAGGCGTGATATGTAAAAAAAATACAAAATTGTGTACATACTACTTTAATATATGTTCAGATATGGTTGATAATAGGTATTTAAAATGGAAGAAAATGTTCTTGAATCG
>DAOWMC010000212.1 GCA_030643285.1 Methanobacteriota archaeon
AATCTTTAACCGTTCAAAGCGGGCAAACAGATGAGTTTGGCCATGCGAGGCTTGGCGGAATTGGAAATGCCCTTGGGGCAGAGATTGAAAAAAGGATGGGGATGGAAACAAGGGTCACCATTTTAGGTCATGTTCAGAGGGGTGGTACTCCTACGGCCTATGATCGGGTTTTAGCAACAAGATTTGCTATCTCTGCAGTAGAACTTGTAAAGGAAGAGAATTTCGGTAAAATGGTGGCATTACAGGGAAATAAAATAGTACCGATAGGTCTGAAAAAGGCAGTTTCCGAATTAAAGACGGTTGACATGGAATTATACAATATCGCAAAGGTATTCTTTGGGTAATACCATTTTTTGACTTCTTAAGTTTCTGTCAATTGGCGGAATCTGTGTAAAGTTCTAATACAAGGACTTGGATGTGGATTTCGCATCATTCTTATCCAATTCACCATCTTCGATAAGTTTGTACTCTCGCTGAGCCTTACTACCTCTTCTATCTAATATATCCTCTCTGTACATCCTTGCCAGATAGGTTGAAACGGTGCTAAGATTAATCTTTTCACCATAAGCCTCCTGCTCATAACGCTTCTTTACGTCCCAGGAAGTAAACCATACTCTTGGATAATCATAGCGCAAAAATGACTTTAACCGCTCTTTTATGGTTAGAGTCTCACCACTGCCAAAGGAAGACGAGTCTGAAACATACTGTTTTTCTGAAAAGTCTAACGATTCAATTATACCAATTACACGTTCTCTGCACAAATCCCCTTCAAATTCAATTGTGGTTTTCATGCCTGCATCATCAGAAATTTCTAACCGGATTTTCACTTTATCTCCTCTGGATAGATAGGAGGGGTAGAGAGTCCTTAAAGAAATAGGCTAAAGTAGAGGTGAATAACATGGCCCATAAAACTTAGCGGACATTTTTAACTCCCCCCTCCACATTTTATTGGTTTATCAATAATCCTTTATGAGGGGCAACAGTAAATTGCCCCTTCACTCATATTATATCTTCCCATCCCCCCTTGTGAATACCTCTTGTGAATACTTCTTGTGAACAGTATGTTAATACAATTTTACTATCATATTTCATAATATATAAATCTTTTGCAGAAATGAAAGGTAAACATCTGTAGTTATCACCTAATACTTAGAAATTGATGGCGCATATCAAAATAAACCCATAATAGATTCTATTTATCGGTTCATCTGTTCATTATAAAAAATTTTGTGAACGGGCTTTTGGACACAGTTGCATTTTTAAAACCACATAAACCTACATAAAATCAGAAAGATCCATCTGCTTTGATACATCACTGTCAAATAACGAGTTAATCTCCAATTCAATAAGCTCCAATCTCTGTTTTGTGTAGTCCGATACTCCAAATTCTCTTGCCACTTTTGAAGAGACCTCTATATACTTTTTAACCGATCCCTCGTGAACAGTTAGAATAAGCCTACCCCCACAACTACAAACGCCTCCGAGGGGTACTCTCCTATACTTTTTGTTGCATTTAACGCACCTGACCTGCTGTTTTGAAAAAGCCCGTATGTTTCCCATCAAATCAGGAATAAAGTGCGAGTTTATCACGCGTTCTGCCACATCACGCTCGTCTACAGCCTCAATCATTTTAGCAAGGTTAAGTTGAGCTTCCATCTTATCAACCATCGTTTTCAACGTCTTGTATGCACTGTTTTTTGGCCCTGCATTTATGTCAGAAGTGTCGTGAGTGAATGCGAAGTTTTCATACTGCTCAAAACTATCCAATCTCTGGCTGATGAGTTTCATCTTATCTGAAAGCTCCTTTGGCTTTTTAAATTCCATTGTAGCTTCATAAAACTCAAGCGGGTACTCCCACATTACATCGAGATTATGGGCTTCGCCATCTATCTCATTTGCATTTAACCGGACCGTGAGAACAAGCGGTGCATCCATACTACCCCCTCTCGTTTTTGGCAGGTAGGACCTCGAGAAGTTTATCAAACCATCCATGAGCAACATTACACAGTCCTCGTCACCATCACAATTCCTCCTTTTTGCCGCATGGAAAAATGGATGTGCGTAACTGGCCGAAGCTCTTGTAAAACCGATTATTCGGCCCAGGACACCGGCAGACGTGTGGGGAGCAAGGCCGATTATTAGCTCTCCGATCAAATCGTTCTTTGAGGTAGCATTATAGTGGGCCTCCACCCCATAAAATTTTAAAAGCAAATCATCTATGAACTTTGAAACACGTAATAAATAATCCCCTGAATCCTCTGACAGCACAACATCCTGTATCTTGATCTCTATTAACTGGTCCCCATCTGTTATTGGATTTCCATAAATATCCCGATGATAACCTAACCCTTTTAGTTTATCAATAGTCAGTTTGATCTCGTCTGGCCTGAAATGTGTTAGGGGTAGATCGGTCATATCATACCTTACAGTTCCATCCTTAAAAACAACAACATCATGCTTTGATCGTAATATTCCTTTTTCAAATGGTTCTGGTGCTTTATTTTTTGAGTTTAATCCTTGAACACCTTTTAATTTGACAAGTTCCCTTTCCCCCAATCGTTCCAATGATTTGCGGTATATTGATCTTATCTCAACAATCTGCTTTTTGACTGTCGTTACTTTCCGACTACAGCGTGGGCAAACATCACCTGAGGGCACAACTATATCACAGTCCGGGCAGCGCTTTATCAGGGCAGTTCTCTCACCACATTCACATTTGTTCAAAAAAGTCTCTGTCTTGCATTTTGGACACTTGTGCAGACCCGCCTCAATTTCTATGCTGCCACGTTTGGCTGCATCGATAATAGACCTTGTTCTTCCACCTGCTTCACCTATAGGAAAAAGAACATGGGGCGCTGGCTTCATTTCCCGCTTATTTGATTTTTCTGGCCGACCCATACGACC
>DAOWMC010000165.1 GCA_030643285.1 Methanobacteriota archaeon
CAAGTCTAAAAATTAAAAGAAGCTTGAGCTTTATTGATTTTATCACAGGAGAATTTACTATACGGAAAAAGCAATCGGGACAACCAAGGTCACCCCGCTTTGATATATTATCACTTCCCCATTTCACAAAAAAAAAAACGATTTACCTAAAGTTCCAAAGCCCTAAGTTTTTCTTCTGTGGGAACACCGTCTTTCCAACCTCTTGTTTCATAGTATTCTTGCAACATGGGTGAAAGATTTACAGTTTCACCCTTGCTTGCACCTTCTGAGAGTGATTCCTGTGTAAATCTCTTTGGTAATGTATCTTTTGGGACACCTTCCCGTAGATTGAACAATCGCTGTATGTTATATATCCTCTCACCTGTAAGCAACATATCCTCAACACTCGTCTCGATTCCGGTCACCGCCGAATATATACTTGCAGTGTATTCGGGACCCTTTAACAGACGGACAAGGGGATGATAGCACGCAACCATCGAGTCGACAAAGATTTTCCAATCCTGTAAAACCTTTACCACAAATCCTTTGTGCTCCTCTTTTTTCCTGTCGATTCGTTTTGGTAGATTTAAAGAGGGGTAAGTTGCCCCCATCTCCAGAACCTGCGTATTCCCCATCAGATGACACGCTCCACGTGTAGACGTTGAATAAACAACACCCATCCCTTTTAGTGCCCTTGGATCAAACATAGCTGTCTCAAGGCCTTTACAATGCATTGCTATTTCTTCTGCCCCAATCTTACCTGCTGCGGTCCTTACGCCTTCGGCTAAGATATCCCCAAATCCCTCACGGCTACTAATATTTGATATAAGCAGAAGCATGTTAGGGGACCCCCAGTCAAGTTCGATTCCGTCCAATTTATCTTTGGTAATCAATCCGCGTTCGTAACACTCCATCGAAAAAGCAATTACATTTCCAGCAGAGATCGTATCGATCCCGAGTCTGTTACACATATCATTTGCCTTTGAGATAAGTGATAGGTCATCATTCAGGCAAAGTGGGCCAAAGGCACAGCAAGTCTCATACTCTGCACCCCTCCCTGACAATCCGGCATAAGGCCCTGATTTTATCTCAATAACCCTCTTACATGCAATTGGGCAGTTATAGCATGTAGCCCGCTTCTTTAAGATTGTTTTTGCCATTGTGTGACCTGATACGTTATTGATCTTACTAAAAGTACCTTTCTGGTAATACTTTGTTGGAAAGCCTCCGATGAATTGCATCGCAATAGCCACACCAAGCGTCCCATTTTTAGCCAGATCCCCATTTACAGGATCATTCCTTAAAGTTTTACGTAATTCTTTGGATATTACGTCAATGGCGCCTTGGTCTGCCACTGGTACCTCTCCTGTCCCACGCACTGCAACAGCTTTTAGATTTTTAGAGCCCATAACGCAGCCCATACCTGTTCTTCCGGCCGAGCTACCATCATCGTTCATAATACAGGCAAATTTAACCAGGTTTTCACCTGCAGGGCCTATACAGGAAACTCTTGTCTTTTTATCTTCGGAATCTTTTTTTATTCGTATTTCCGTTTCAAGGCAATCCAATCCCCAGAGGGCTTTTGCATCTTTTATCTCGACATTATCATCTCTTATTGAAATATAAACGGGGTGATCTGCTCGACCTTCTAAGATTATCGCATCAATGCCCGAACACTTTAATTCAGCCCCAAAATAACCGCCTGAAGTGGCCTGCCCATATATTCGAGTCAATGGAGATTTTGCAGAAACCACATGCCTTCCCGAAAAGAGGGCTTTTGAACCTGTAACAGGACCAACGGCAAATATTAGTTTATTATCCGGCGATAGGGGATCAACCCCCTTTTCCAGTTCGTCATATAAAATTTTTGCACAGAGGCCGCTTCCACCTATGAAGTTCTTAGCTATATTTCGATCGAGATCCTCATAATTTACCGATTCATTGGATAGATCAATACGGAGAATGTTACTCATGAATAAATCACCAAGATGTGTATTATAGTGATGGTTGAAAAGTTTATTGGAACAGGTAAAACATCCAAAAAGGTTGTTTAAAAAACCCTTATGTAAACCTACGCTGATATATACATAGAAGGGGAATTTGAGATGAAAAGAAGGGTAGAGGTGAAATATCCATGATCATATTTAAGATTATTGCGCTAAATTCTTTATTAATGTATCCATTTTTAGAACTAACTCGGCTAATAGTTTGGCATGGTGAAACATACGCAATTTTCTCCAAGTCTGTTATTGAACTGGCGGCTTTCTGGTTGTGCTGGTTTGCATTCAACTTATTTTTAACAAAGGCGGTAATACCAATGATACCCAAAAAGCGTGATTTGGAATTGCTTTAATAACCGATTTAAATAGCTCATCTTGCCTAAAATCGGTGACTCTATCTTATTCTGTGCCTGATATTGTAAAATTCCTTAACAAAATGGCCCATAATACAAACAAACCAAATCCTTAAATATAATGAGTTTCACCAAAACTTATGTTATATCTAACAAAAAGGTTATCTTTTAATATGGGGGGAAAATGCCTATTAAAAATGAAAAAGGTTTGATAAGCGTTCTTGTTACTGTTGTAATCGTTCTGGCACTTGTTTTTTCCGGACCGGTGGGGGCTGTTATAGTTGAGATAAACGGTTTAAGCGGATCTCACACCGTTGGAGATGATGTTACATTTTATGTCAATGTTACAATTGGCGGTAATGAAAGAATACCAATTGCAAATATAACAGTTGATGGATTACCTACTGGAATTACCGGATCTTCTGATGGTAAGCTTGTTTTTAATGTTTCTGACTTCAGTGCGGTGGATGATAGTACAACAAAGGGAAATTATGAAATAACATTAGTCAACAGGTATGGGTGGACAGGTGGTTCGGCCAACATAAGTGGCAACCTCTCTAATGATGACACTCCACCTTATTTTGGATATGGAACAGGATATGATTTCACTGATGCATCATATGGATATGGATATGGGAATGGTTCTACCACTTATTATACAAACCTCAACTACAGCATAGTGATGACAACCACCGGTGCAACTGCAGCTGATTATAGTAATGTCAAGGCGTATGTTTACACAGGAAGCTCGATATATTCAGCGTTCACTTCATCCGAGGCCAGTTTCACAATAACGGCAGACGGCGATGATGATGATGGCGATGATGACACCGGTGGCGGCGGTGGAGGTGGCGGCGGTGGAGGTGCACCTTCAGCAGATATTAAAACGGATTCATACGGAAAGGTATTAAAGACGTACACGAAGACCTCATCGGGAGGGGAAGCAACGATTACAATCCCCGAAGGGATCGTAGCTAAGACTTCAGAAGGAAAACCGTTAGAATCGATAAGTATCATGTCCATGACACCGATAAGTGGTACAATAGCGCTGTATGATCTAAGACCTGATGGAGCCACATTTGATCCTGAGATAACTTTTACAGTCAAATATGATCCAGAGGATGTACCGGATGGGAAAGTTATCGTCATAAGGATGTATGATGGCAGGAAATGGATTGAACTGAAAACAACGGTTGACACGGTAAAGCACACAGCAACTGCAAAGATATCGCATTTTTCGACATTTGCACTATTTTTGGAAAATAAGCCTTCTACAACGCCCGCTCCAACTGCAGCACCAACTGCAGCACCTACACCGATTCCAACTACTGCGCCTCCGGAAATTCCTTCCCCTGATGAAGGATCTAAATGGCCTCTTGCGATCCTGATCATGATGACGGTGGCAATAGTTGTTCTTTTGGGATACTATTATCGGCGTAGAGATGGCAA
>DAOWMC010000223.1 GCA_030643285.1 Methanobacteriota archaeon
AATAGTTGGTGTTTTATGCCAAAAACAGATAAGGACATAATCAAATAACCCGAGAACAAAATCACAAGTCTAAAATATCAAAATAAGGAACCGGGGGCAAAAATTGCAGAATCAGAAGAAGTGATTGCAAAACAGACCAAAGTGATTGAAGGGCTAAAAGTCAAACTTGCAAAAATGATTTTTATAAAAAGCCCTCATGCCCCTTCAGGACACCCACGAGCATGAAAATGGGTTTATACTTTCCTCACGTTAAAAAATTTCGAAAGTATCAATATTGAAGGAGAGCATACACAAATTAACGAGCGTTAAATAGGCGTATTGCCAAGAATTGATAGGGTATTAACGGATAATAGAAGTTGTAGAAATGTTATTGGATACTTGAAACAGGTGATTATGATGGAGGGTATAAAAGAGGTTGTATCAGGCTTTGACCCAAAAAAGGTAAGAATCGGTGTACTTGGATCTCATTCGGCTTTGGAGATCGGATATGGGGCAAAACAGGAAGGATTTGAAGTCGTGGTTATATGTCAGAAAGGTAGGGAGGAAACCTACTCAAGGCATTACAAAAATCTATTTGACCACATTCTGATTCTGGATAAGTTTTCAGATATGATAAGTGAGGAGAACCAGCAAACGTTGCGAAAGTTGAACACGATATTTGTTCCGAATAGATCTTTTTCAGTATATGTGGGATACGATAACATCGAAAATGAACTTAGAGTTCCCCTGTTGGGGAACAGATATATGCTAAGAACCGAGGAGAGGGGTACTCCGAAAAATCAGAACTATCTACTCAAAACGGCAGGCATCAGCACACCCAAGATATTTGATTCCTATAAGGAGATTGATAGGCTCTCTATTGTGAAGGTTCCTGAAAAGGAGCGTAGTATTGAAAGGGCGTTCTTTTATGCATCCACTCCAAAAGAGTTTGAAATGAGGGCAGAAGAGCGGATTAAAAAAGGTATAATTGCAAGAGATGACCTGGATAAATCGATAATAGAAGAATGTGTTGTAGGTGGAAAGTTCAATGCAAACTACTTCTGGTCACCCATATCGAAAGAGATAGATCTTCTGGGATTTGACAGAAGAATTCAGACTGACCTGGATGGGCTCCTGGATCTTCCGGCAGACGAACAGTTGGAGGCAAAGATAGCATCACAGAACATTGAGATCGGACATATGGGGGCCACCATGCGGGAGTCTCAGATAGAGATGATATTTGATGCGGGAGAAAAGTTCGTGGAAACCTGTAAAAAAGAGTACCCACCCGGTATGATAGGCTTATTTGCCCTTCAGGGAGCTGTGACCAAAGATCTGGAGTTCTACGTCTTTGATGTAAGCCCGAGAATACCCGGATGTCCCTGTGTCGAATCAACATCACCGTATATGAAGTACAAATATGGAAAAGAGGTCGGTCCCGGAAGGAGGGTCGCAATGGAGATAAAGCATGCAATCAAAAAAGATTGTCTGGACAGGATCGTGACTTGATATGACTTCTGAAAAACTACACATTGAAGCAAAGAAATTATTGCCAGGGGGCGTTAGCTCCCCCGTTAGGGCATATGCACCATATCCCGTTTACATAAAAAGCGGATTGGGCTCAAAGATAAAAGATGTAGACAAAAAGGAGTACATAGATTACTGTATGGGTTTTGGCCCGCTCATCCTGGGCCATGCAAATCCTTTTTTGATAAAAAATGTAAAGGATCAGATCGATCAGGGGACGCTATTTGGTGCACCGATCGAACAGGAGATTGAGCTTGCAAAAAAGATACTTGGGTATTACCCCATGGATATGCTCCGTTTTGTAAACACAGGTACAGAGGCAACAATGAGTGCGCTTCGGGTTGCCAGAGGTTACAAAAAGTGTGACCGAATCATAAAGATTGAAGGTGCTTTTCATGGGGCTCACGATGCTGTTTTGGCAAAGGCAGGCTCCGGTGTTGCAACGATTCCAAGCTCCCCGGGTATCCCAAAAGATTTCACTAAAAACACAATTTTAGTCCCATATAATGATACGGACGCCATCGAATCAGCAATACGTGAGAATAAAGGGGAGATTGCAGCACTGATAATTGAACCCATAATGGGAAATGTTGGTGTTGTACTTCCAGAAGAAGGCTATCTTGAGCAGATCAGAAAGATAACACTGGAAAACGACATAGTCCTGATCTTTGATGAGGTGATTACAGGTTTTCGAATTGGCATGGGCGGCGTACAGTCCCGTTATTCGATTGTTCCTGATATGACAACGCTGGGAAAGATTATAGGTGGGGGCTTTCCGATCGGTGTCTTTGGCGGTAAGAAAGAGATCATGGAAAATGTTGCACCGTCGGGGGATGTCTATCAGGCCGGAACATTCAGTGGAAATCCGGTCTCACTGACTGCAGGGCTTTCTGTAATTGAAGTTCTTGAAACTGAAAAGGTCCACAAAAAGATCGATGAGATTGGAGAGCAGATCAGAAAAGGCTTAACTCAGGTGGTTAATGATCTTGGCCAAAATTATGCGGTTCAGGGAATCGGTTCGATGTTTCAGATATTCTTTACAGATGGAAAGGTCAAAGACTATGAAGATGTTAAAAAATCGAATCTTGATGGCTTTATGAAAATGTTCAGATCCATGCTTAAAAACGGTGTATTTTTACCACCATCTCAGTTCGAGACCAATTTTGTATCTTTTGCACATACAAAAGAGGATGTTGAAGCGACGTTGATTGCTTATGAGAAGTCCTTAAA
>DAOWMC010000015.1 GCA_030643285.1 Methanobacteriota archaeon
GATTCAAGATGCGATAGATGATTCTGGTACATTGGACCCTGAAACAACTTCAGATCCTTTAGTGGCAAAGGAAACTCCTATTACGATAAAAGATGATGGAGAAAACGAAGATATAAACAATTCAACATCTGATGGCATAAATTCCACCGGTATTGTAAAATTTGTCACCAGTATCATACTCATAGTGGGATTGCTTTTATTTGCGCGATATGTTCAGGCGCGGGCAAAGAGTAAGTAGAAGAGAGTTCCGGTTGTTGTTCCGTATTTTTTTTATTTTTGGCGAGTTTATTTTATTATACATCCTTACCATAACACATTAACGATGGCCCATATTCTTCTAAGAGACCCTGGAAAGTGTACAAGATGTGGTTTTTGCAGAAGTTATGTCTCCTGTCGCAAAGGCTGTGTCGGATGTGGAGCATGTTCTATCTCATGCCCAAACAATGCAATTGAGATCATTGAAATTAAAAAACCCGGAGCGAAAGATTTGTCTGTTGTAATTGATGACAAGCCCTTTTTTCTTCCCAAAACTACAGTAAGGGGGGCCCTGGAAAGTTTGGATTATGAATTTTTAAAGTATCCGGATTATTCGAATAAAAAAGAGATATTTACACCCTGTGAGACTGGGGGTTGCTTGAGCTGTGCTGTTATGATTGATGGGGAATTGATGCCAAGCTGCACAACGCCCCTGAAAGAGGGGATGGTCATTAACACAGAGGTGAATTCAATTCCAAAAAGACTTGTACAGGGCTTTAGCGGCCATGGGGTTGGCGGAGTTGGGACGCCCTGGCAGATCAAAGAGATCTTTGGATTTGTTGAGGTGGTATGCTTTACCTCCGGGTGTAATTTCAGGTGCCCCCAATGTCAGAACTGGATTACAACATACCGTAGATTGGGTGAGCCAAGGACCCCAAGATACACAGCAGAGAAGATGACACGGGCACGAGAAAGATATTCTGTTGATAGGATGTCAATCTCAGGGGGCGAGTGTACTTTGAATAGAAGATGGCTCATTTCATATGTAAAAGAACTTAAAGAGCTGAACATGGACGAGTATGCTCGCATCCATGTTGATACAAACGGCTCCATCCTCACAGATGATTATATAGACGATCTGGTGGAAGCAGGAACAACTGATATCGGAATTGACTTAAAAAGCCATAATATCCGGACATTTATGGAAATTACGGGGCTTAATGATAGAGAGATTGCAGAAAGATATCAAAAGACTGCCTGGGAGGCTGTTAGATATATAATAGATAACTACAATATCTTTTTGGGGATTGGGATCCCTTATAACAGTGATTTTGTCTCTTTGGAGGAGATGGCAAAAATGGGGGAGGAAATCTTTAAATTGAGTGCTGATGTTCAGGTTTGTGTCCTGGATTACAGGCCTGCATTTAGAAAAAAGAATGCACCTAGGCCAAATTATGCAGATATGGGCAAAGTTTATAGTGTTCTTCGGGGAGTGGGGCTAAAGACGGTTATTTGCCAGACAGCATATGGATACATTGGGCCATAGTATAGAACATCCGGTTTTTTTCTTCCGATTTTGAATATCCCTTAAGGGCCATAAACGTGGAGATTATAATCAGGCAGATTGCGCTTTCAATACTCAAAAATCCATAAGCCACCCGGCACGAGCTTTATCCTTGCCTACCTTCAATAGCCGCCAAAAGGATTCCTGCTGCAATAAGAAGTCTCGGGTCAACTGAATTTTTGTCTGATATTGTCATCGTATACCTGAGTACAAACGGATTAAAGTGCTGCTTTATTCTGACAACTTCGATATCGTTTGTCAAAACCACATAGGTTTGTGGGACTAGGTTTATAAACCTGCTCAAAAGAGCCGATATCATGCTTGTTTCCGTCAGTTTTCCTATTTCCTGGCCTTCTTTTGATAAAAAAGTCCATTCGTCCCTGATAAGGGATTTCAGTCCTTTTCGCTGTAAAGCCCCTACAGCCTCACCGGTGGTAACATCCTGCACATTGTATGTTGCTCCAATATCAAGAACTTGTGGTGTGTTTATTGTTAAAAGCTCTTGGGTCTGGCCTTCGTCAGCGTATATTCTGAAATTTTCCTTGAGTTTAAATGCTTTCTGTTTTGAATAAAAAACAACATTCCCATTTTCATCATATACATGAAAAGCTCCCCCAAATAGTTTAAGCACCTTTCTGCGAAACAGGTACTCCCTGTGTTGAAATGCCGGATCAAGATTCTTTATCTCAGCCATTTTATCATCCCCTGTATTTTATACTGATTGAATAATGGCTATGAGCCTTCACCTATATAAAAGTCACTGCGTCATGCCCAGTATATAATACAGGCACTAAAGAATTTGTTTTCCTTCACGTAACATCTTACGAAGTCTAATCCAGGTGGGCAGGGGATTTAAACATCCCCATTCCAACAAACTATGATCGATCTCATCTTCATCAAATCTTCTTTTGAATTCATCGGATCGAATATCGTAAAACTCGCCTTTGTAGAAAACACCGGCCAGGTGCGGGCAGATGTAATTATTGGTGCCCCATTCGATAACACAACAGTGACCCTCACCAATTCTTGAATGGCATATACTTTTGTCGCCTTTTAGTTTACGAATATGTTCTAGTTCCGGAATTTTTTTCACCTCGCTACAAGAGTGCATCAACTATAACAGATTCTCGGAGTAAAGATCTTTGACACCGTTTTGAACTTCATCGGCTGATTTTTTAAGCAGCCCTTTTTCATCATCCGTAAGATCAAGCTCAATGACTTTCTCAACACCATTTCGTCCAAGTATCGCGGGCACCCCTACAAATATATCTTTGAGGCCATATTCTCCGTTTAGGTGTGCACACACCGGTAAAATCCTTTTCTTGTTTTTGGTAATGGCATCGATCATCTGTGCCACTGCTGCACTTGGTGCATAATAAGCACTGCCGGTCTTTAGCAATGATACAATCTCACCGCCACCCTTTCTCGTTCTTTCGATAATGGCATCGATTTTTTCTTTTGGAAGAAAGTGAGATAATGGTATACCCGATATTGTCGTAAAACGTGGTAGAGGAACCATTGTGTCACCATGACCACCCATTAAAATAGCGTTAATATCCTCAACAGAGACACCAAGTTCCATGGCTATGAATGCTCTATACCTTGCAGTGTCAAGGATACCGGCCATACCAAATACCTTGTTGGTCTCAAATCCACTGAGCTTCCATGCAGCATAGGTCATAATGTCAAGCGGATTTGCAACGACAAGTATCATTGAATCAGGGGCATATTTTACGATATTGGCAGTTACGTCCTTGTTTATATTTATATTTGTTTTAAGCAGATCCATCCTTGTCATGCCGGGTTTTCTTGGAATCCCTGCAGTGTTGACAATTATATCTGCTCCTTCCATCTCCGAATAATCATTGCTACCGGTAATCTTTACATCACTTTTCAAAACCGGTGCAGATTCTGCCATGTCCAATCCTTTTCCCTGGGGCATCCCTTCTACGATGTCGAGTAGAACCACTTCGTCCACCGTTTCACATTCTATCAATCGGTACGCCGTTGAAGCGCCAACCATTCCAGATCCAATAATAGCTACCTTCATTTCAGGTCACATATAACCGTTTCACATTATTACATATATAATTTTATAAAGGGTCATGCGCATTTTTGCAGAATTTCTCATTTATTTTTAGTTCTGATCCAACCCCAACATCAGAGAAAATTATGGAAAATTTTATAATTTATTTGGACGATTCTGGTATTTATAACCATGAAAGGAAAATGGAAAGACTGGTATGCGTGGTCACGGTCCCGGCAATCGCTCCTCAATACATGTCCACGTAAATTCTATTACAGGTATGTAAGGTTCTATAACGTGGATCATGGCGATACTTTGAATGACATTAAAAGAAAGTTGGATCGCATGTATGAATCCAAATTTTTATTGGGGAGTATCGTTCACGGAGCAATTAAACGGCAATTCGATCAGTTATCCCGTGGAAGGCCTGCCCCAGGATACGATGCCGCAATAAATTACGTGTCGAGGGTAATAGATAATATAAGGGATAACCCGGATGATTATATAATAGAAGCGTTGAACGGTAAAGAAATTAAGGAAAAAGAAATTTCAAAGATTGGTACAGAGGCCAAAAGGCTGATTGATATTTTCTTTAACGAAATCTTTGATTCTTATAAAAATCTTGAGATTATTACGTATGACCAGGACTATCAGAAGATAAATATCGAAGGGGATATATTCTGGCTCGTTCCGGATTTAATAACGAGATCCAATGATGGGCGGGTGTATATAACAGATTGGAAAACAGATAGCTCATTTTCAGATGCCATAGATGACTGGCAAATGAAGCTATACATATTATGGGCTCTTGAAGAAGGTCTTTCTGATATGGATCATCTGAGGGCAGAGGTTGTATTTTTAGATACCGGTGAAAGTAAAGCGTATAACACGACACAACAGGAGATAGACTCGTTTAAAAGAGAGCTGATTACAAAATCAAAAGAGCTGTTTGAATATATTAATTCCAAATCAGGGGAAGCTGACTTTGAAAAGTGTGAAAATGAGGTGATCTGTTTGAGTTGTGGATTCAAATCGTATTGTGAGGCGAGATAAGATTTTTGAGATTTTATGGCCTAAAAATCATCGTCCTGGACATAGCTTCTTTTATATTTTATGGCAAGTTCTGCCTGCATTAGCTCTTCCCCAAGGTACCCTGCATGCCCCACCTGCGAAATCAAACCAAGATCAACTATCGTGTCAAAGACCTCTTTTGCACCTTTACCCAAGATTGTAAAATCCTTATGTCTTGCACGAATCGTCCCATCGTTTGTATCAATTATATCAATTATGAAACATCCGAGGGGGTCACGCTTCCATCCCTTTTTCTCCATCGCCTGAACGATCTTTCCACTGTAGTTTGCCTCCGGCTCCACTTTTAACCTCCGTCTCTTTTCTTTTATAACAAGTAAATCTATACCTACGTCCTTTGGCGCACTTTTTCTCTTTTTGGCAAGTTGCATCATCCTGGAAGCTGTTTTAAGCTCTTTTATACTACCCAAAGTTTTATCGCTGTGTTCTGGTGTAAAGAGTATACTTGCATCAAGTTCCATTGCCAGACCCGATAAAACCGCGTTAACACCAATTGAATCAGAATCGATTAATTCTGTAATGTTTCCCGTACCAAAAAATAGGGGGGTGGTTTTATCACACGACCTGAACGTATAGTAGTCGACAAGCGATTTCATGGATCCGTGCCCTATCGGTGATAAAACAGGGTCTGCTATAATTTTTTCAATTCCCAAATTTTTTGCAAACTCTATATTTTCAAGGAGTGTTTTTTTGGCATCCGGTACTATCACAACGGCGACATCAGAACCAGATATCTCTTTTCCGACTGTTTTCAGACTACCCGAGTTCAGACTGAGCACCATTTCCACTCCGAGTTCAACCCCTGTTAACATCAATTCGGGGTTATGAGTATCTATGCTTAAGGGAACTTTTGATACTTCAAGGGCCGTTTTAACTGTTTTTTTGCCATCTTTGACTGTAGAATCCAATCCGATTCCCAGGTCAATTATATCAGACCCGGATTCGGTAAAATACTCAATCTTTTTGATTAATGCTTCTTTCTTCATCGATTCGGCATTTACAATCTCACCCAGTACCTTCATCGATGATGTTCCACCAATTTTAACGTTTTTAAGTAAAAAAGAAGCTTTAGCTTTTTTTTCCAACTCTTCAAACTCCCTTATCGCATTTTGAAGTTTTTTAGATTTTAAAATTTCGCATGCTGGGATTGTACGAGAAAATTCTACCTCCCCTGCAAATTGTAATACAAAGGTTAGGTCATATGCATGTTTTGGACCCAGTCTTATTTCTGTTTTAATTTCTTCTTCCAGATTACTGAAATCTGCCGAGATTAAACCGGAAATCAATATAAGGTCATAAGACTTATCGACTCCCTTCAGTTTGTGCCGGAGCATTACAGGGGTGATAAATGCCGCAACATCCACATCCATAACCAGAACATCTGCCCTATCAGAAACAGAGCGCCTAACGATGGGTTCAAAAAGCCTCCCTGTTACGATGAGAATTTTCATAATAGCCAATAGTAGTAGGGTGTTTGAGATATTTATATATAGTGTTATGCAGGATTAGGTTATATGGATAACGATTGTTAAGTTAACATTGAGATAAGGTTGTGTTAAAATGAAATTACCCTGTGAAATAATAGTTTGGTATGTACTTCCAAAAATACGGTCAGAACTTGCTATAAAGCTCAGCGAATCTGGAATTTCACAAAAAGAGATTTCAGAAAAGCTTGGAATAACGCAGGGGGCAGTTTCACAATATATAAATAAAAAAAGGGGTCATAAAATGGAATTTGGCCAGGATGCCAATGATGCAATAAAAAGGCTTGCAGATGACATTATAAAAGGTGATACCGACCTGGTTTTAAGAATATGTGATATATGTAAGATTCTTAAGAATAACAGAACTATATGCGGACTGCACAAAGAACATGATGTGGTGCCTTTGGATTGTAATGCTTGTTTTGGGTCATCCGACCCCCAAGGATAAATAAATCGATTTAAGTACTTTATTTTGAATGGCACTTGAGAAAACCGATATATACCTGTTACCTTTCAAATTAATATCGAAACAACTTAAAAATTCATTTATAAATGCCAAATATCGTTCCTTAATCACACCTTCGAAACTTATCTTATGGTATGTTATAAACCCATCAAAATAGGCGGTGCTGTCACCAATTAACACTGCCAATTCATCTTTTATGTCTTCTTTGCCAGAATAAGGTACGGATTTTTCAAAATCGATGATAAACCATTCATCTCCTGTAAAAAGCAGGTGCTCACCTTTGAGGTCGTTGTGTTTTACACCTGCAGACCAAAGGGCACAAAGAGATTTAGTTAGATCCTTCAGTTCAAGCTTCTTTTGACCAGTTATACACCAGTTTAGCAGATACTCTTCAAAATGAATCTGGTTTTCTACATAATTCATCCATAAAATACCACGGACATCAAAAAAGTCTTCTTTTCCCAATTCTTCATCGTATAAAAAATGAAACGGAGTGGGAACATTCAAACATTCGGATAGGTCTAAAAGCAGTTTGAATTCTTTTTCACCATATTTCTTATTCATTATCTTTGCTACTATATACTGTTCCCCACCCCCCTCGATTTGATATGTGATTCTATATAACTTATGCGTAGCCCATATGCCAAATGTATGGGGATAGTATCCCTCGATAAGCAATGTTTTTTTGGTACCATTATCAAAGCAGAGTTCGGAAACATTGTTTAAGGTGTAGTTAAGGTCGTTTATATTAAGAATGTTGATAGGGAGTGTACCGTGTGGCAATATCCTTTTCTGATCGATTGTGGGTAAGGTTACAAAGCTTTCGGATACCCCCTCCTGTGAATTAATCGCTACCCATGACATATCACACAATAAATATCTTAGTTTATCACCTATATATCTTTAGGCATTATTGGCCGTAATGAAAAATATTTTAGAATCACAGGTGGTTTACCTACCAAAAACTCTATATTTGTACACATACCTATGGCACATACACATGAAAATGATAAACATCGTGGCTCTGGTTTTGGTTTGCATTTTTGGCATCGCCTTTGCTGTTGGAGCTCTACCTAACTTATTACCGTCTTCAGTTGAAGCTGAGATAATTACAGATAAGGAGATATATCGTGCAAAGGAGCATATTAACGTGGTCATATCCTTAGAATCGTCAAAAGATATAGATAACGTTGATATAGATGTAACAGGGATCAAAAACAGTCGCGGTATTTATAAAATTTCCAAATCGATGAATAAAAACCTTACTGCTGGGCCAAATAACATAACATTTGAATACATAACACCTTCGTGCAGTCCTTGCTCGGGAATAAATCCGGGTACATATTACATAAATGCCACAGTCTCTTATGGTGAAAAGACTACAAATGTGACGCACAGCATTGTTATTGAATAAACAGATGAATGGGCAGATATACTGCTTAAATAACCCCTATAAGCATCCCAATCCCGATAAAAACCATTACCAAACCGCCTATGAGTCTCATGTATCTTCTCTTCTCTTTTCTCCACCCCTCAATTTCTTCTGTTGATATCCCTTTATAGGTTATGGCAATTATCACAATCAAAGGTAAAACATAGAAAAGATTGTAGATAAGTAGATAAAAAATGGCTTTTGAAGGTGTTTTTGAAAGAAGTGTAAGTATGGGGAGGTATATTCCTCCTGTGCATGGAAGTTCAACAAGCGTAGCAAAAAAACCCAATACTATTGCACTTGGAATCGCTGCATTGCTACCAAGACTCGCGATTGTTTCCTTAGCAAATGATGGTATGGTAAATGTAGCTTCATCCTGCCAGAAATCACGTATATTTATTATACCGGCAATTATTGCAACGATTATCACGATACCTCGTATTATCTCAATCACCCCTGAAAAAAGGAAGAATTCAATGATTCCGAGGCCAACTATAAGATATGTGATAAAAACACTAGCCGTGAAACTTAAACCTATGATCAAAACCCGTTTTTTAGTTTTCACAGAAAGTAGGTACGAGAGCAGTAATATAAGAACCGCAAAAGTACACGGATTGACTCCATCCACCAGGCCTGTTAAAATTACAAGTGATAATGTAATACCTTCCACCCCCTCTGTGCTTTGCCGCTCTTTTACCATTGAAAGTGGATCCATATAGTCCATATGGCCAGTACAATTCCTTATCGCCGTTTCAATATTTTCTTTGGTCGAATCGCCACCAATTATATATTTCTCACCGATAAAAAGGGCAGGAACATCCCTTATTGGTACCTCATAGGCCTGCATGAATGCTTCAAATAACTCCCTGCCAGATTCGTTATGACCAATATCGAATTTATTAACTTTAAGTGGATATTCGCCACTTAGTTCTTCTATTATGACTCCGACATCCTTGCATTGCCCACATTCCTCGACATAAAAATAGTATATGCTTATATTACCCCCTTCACCTGCATCAACTGCATCAACTGCTGTTAAACTAAGAAGTGGTAAGATGAGAAGTATTATTACAACAACTGCATTTTTCACAGATATTAGTGTCTGGCCAAAGTATTTCTAAGTTACTCATCGCTGGTACTTAGAAACATACAATTTTTGCAATCAAGGTACTTGAAGGTGCTGCAAATCCTTCTTTGATATGTAATCATATCTTAGCCCAAAAATCCTGAGTTGAATTATTTTTCCAACTTTTTTTGGCCTCATTCTTTTTGCTGATTTTAGCGAAGGCATGTTATTTTTAGCTATTGTTCCAATTATTGTAGTTTTTCCTTCGTTTTTCAGTATATTATCAGTTAAATATCGGCGCATTGCGTTATTCACTCTATTTCCTCGAAACTCATTTACAACAAATGCATTATACAAATAAACCTTCTTTTCAGGTATAGGTATATGGTTAAATTGAGATAGCTCCATACTACCTTTCATTGCCCAGGAGTAACCTATTATCTCATTGTTATACATAGCAAGAACACATTTGTCCCCTTTTTCGAGTCGTTCCCTTGAATATTTTTTCATTTTATGACTCATTTTATGACGTTTCGCTTCCAGAGCATCAATATCTTCCCATGATGCCATCTTAAAAGAAAGCTTTATTTTCGCCTCTATTTTTTTATCATCCTTTTCCAGGTCCAGCTCATAAATTATCAGCGTGGTCATATAGAAAATATTGTACGCAAAAAATCCCATAGCTTTTTTGAAGAACTGAGTCATCCCATCATCTGAAATGATCCTCAAACCTTTATTGATATATGCATTATCCATCCTCTAATTGCCCCCTTTCTATCAAAAATCATGTAAAACATGACAGATCCATGGCAGTTCAATTATCCATCTCCAATGACCAATTTATTTAGCTTGTCAAATTAATTGATTTTACCATGTAAATACAATATACTATTATATACAACCTTAATTAATATTAATTTTGTCATTGAGAAAATGCTGAGAAAAGTTTTATGCAAATATTTGGCCCGGGGGATTTAGAGCCTATTGTGTTTTATTTTTTCAAGAAACTTCAAAAAGCAGACAAAAGATCCGTTACTTAGAACCTTAACTCCATCAAATTATAGGGGGCATATAATTAAAACTGTTATGTAAAGCATTGCTTTTATAATTTGATGGACCTTTGTGTATGGTGGCTGTTATTTTGCAACAAGTATATTATCTTACGCAGATAGGCATATGGGCATATAGCAGTCAAAAACAATCTCATTTACGTCAGTTACACGGGGATTTAAATGGTGCTCTAATTCCAGAGCAGGGCTATTGGCATAATCATAATCTTTAGGATAAGCTAACTTGAATCTTTCATTGCTTTTTGACCATTCATATAGTTTTGACCATGCCGTGCCTATGTTATAGATTCC
>DAOWMC010000218.1 GCA_030643285.1 Methanobacteriota archaeon
AAGTACATAATAGATAAAAAAGACCTTGTTTTTATGCTTACATATCGTGCAATAGATGGCGCGACAGATAAGATAAGATCGACCAAATTACCAAAAAAACCTGTATATCTTGGAATAAGAGTTGAAGATCTGACTTTTCACAAATTTTCAAATCGTTTAAGGGTGCATGGTATCATCGAGGAAGGCGCGGATATTGGTTCACACCACACATTGAATATTGAGGAGGGTACAGAGCTATCGATTATAAAAAGCTGGGCGAGGGATCAAATCAAAAGAATTAAAGGGGCAGTAGATGCATCAAATCGACCCAGGGTTATAATCGTCACAATAGAAGATGGTGAGGCAATTTTTGGAGTCCTACGACAGTACGGTGTCGAGAAATCGTTTTCAATAACTGGTAGAGGTGCAAAGGAAGATTTACAGAGGGTTAATTTTCTCAAAGATGTTTCAGCACAGCTAAACAATATATCGAGACATGCCGAAGCAATCATAATTGCAGGCCCGGGTTTCATAAAAGAAAATTTTTTAAAATTGTTATGGGAGTCCTATCCTGAAACAGCCAAAAAGTGTATACTGGACAGTACGTCTTCAATTGGTGTATCGGGGTTTCAGGAGGTTCTGAGACGTGGCACGGTTGACAAGATCGCAAAAGAGATGAGAATAACAGAAGAGGCAAAGCTGATCGAGTTATTATTATCAGAAATAGCAAAGGATGGAACTGCCACCTACGGTTATGATGAGGTAAAAAAAGCACTTGAACTTGGTGCAATAGAGACGCTGATGATCGTTGATGAAACATTGCGGGATTTTAGATATAGCGATACTGACATTGATCGTTTTTTAAGGGACGTGGAGCGGGCAAGAGGTAAAATAATCGTATTTAGCTCTGAATTCGAACCTGGAAAAAGGCTCAAATCCCTGGGTGGTATGGCAGCGATTTTAAGGTTCAGGGTAGTATAAATGAAAGAACCAAACCCCCTGTCTATCCTTAGACGAAACAAAAAGTATAAGTGGGATGGTACAATAATGGTAATATAAGCAAGAGAGTATAGCGGCCATAGCGGCGGGGAAACTCCTGAACCCTTTCCGAACTCAGAAGATAAGCCCGCCAGCGTTCTTTACTGTACTTAGGTGCGCGAGCCCTTGGGAACTTTGGATCGCTGCTATGCTTGCTTAATATTATTTTATACAATATAAGAGGCAGATATATGGAAAAGGAAGATATACAGAAGGCGTTGGATCTCATAAGGCCTGCACTGAGGGCTGACGGAGGAGATGTTGAGCTTGTGGATGTGGACGAGGAAAAAGGTATCGTGGATGTAAAGCTTGTCGGTGCCTGCGGTGGCTGTCCTATGTCAACGATGACGCTCAAAAACGGCATTGAAAAGGTATTAAAAGAGCGTGTGTCCGGGGTAACTGAGGTAAGATCAGTATAACTTTATAACTAAGTGTTGTCCCTATTTTCCCAATTCGAGAGGTTCTGTTGTTGTAATACCTTCCTTTTCGACCAATTTTTCTACTTTCTGTTCTGCTTCATTCAATTTTCTATAGCAGTATTTGGAAAGGGATATGCCCTCTTCAAACATACCGAGTGATTCCTCCAGGGCAAAACCCCCCTCTTCGAGCTTGTGAACAATCTTTTCCAGTTTTTCTAACGCCTCTTCAAAAGGCATATCTTCAGTTTTTTCCTCTGTCATGACAGGTACTCCACCGTTCTTTTTGTAGGTTTGTATAAATTCATGAAATCGTGGACCTCCTCTGGGAAATCAGTATTAATATTAAGTCCAAGTGACTTTGCCTCAGTGGCAGATATTGGGTAACAGTGAATCATTCCACCCACCATTTTGTCAATAATTCGCTCAAAATCTTCCTCGTTTTCAAATTTATCCTCTAACAATTCTTTGACAACAATTCTCATCAGCTCAAGTGCCTTTTTTGACATATCCCCTATCAAAAGTGTGGTATCATCTGCCTTATCACCCTTTTGCTCTGCTACCTTGACCCACGATGGAGCCGGAAACATACCTCTGAATATGTCTCCTATCTGAGGATCTATCGGGCCAATAACCGCATCTTTATCCATAACGATCTCTTCGGCCGAAAGCGCGATGAGTGTTCCGCCAGACATTGAATAGTGGGGAATTATGACCCTCGTCTTTTCAGGATGGTTCTTCAAAGCCCTTGCAATTTGGATGGATGGTAAAAGCTCGCCACCAGGCGAATGTATGATCAAATCAATTGGACGATTCTTTGCCCCCCTTATTGCCCTTAAAATGGTTTCAGCATCTTCCACATCTATATGCTGGTAAAAAGGCATTCCCAAAAGTGCAATTTCGCTTTTTTTGTGAATCATCGTTAAGACTTTTGTATTCCATTTCTTTTCCATCTGAGAAATGTGATACATACGCCCCTTTTTTTTGATCCACATACGATAGCGCGGAACAAAAATTGCATAAGTCACGGATATTGCGATAATTAGTAGGGCTATTTGATATACGCTGAGCTGATCTAATAATTGGTCCAACATTTTACCCTGGCTTAGATTGGTGAGCTAAGTTATATATATGTATGTTATGTATTTACTATAAAAATGGGTAAAGAGGAAATCGAGGGTTACTTTAATTCATTGGAGTCCGAATTGGAAAGGGCCATGGTGACTGCAAATGCTGCAAGGTCCAATGGATATGATCCCACACTTAAACCAGAGATTTTAATTGCAAAAGACCTTGCAGGGCGTGTAGAGAGCCTTATTGGGATTAAGGTGGCAGATAGAATACGTGAATTGGAACGTGAAATGTCAAGAGAAGAGGCCGCACTTCGAAT